>JANMDH010000398.1:0-3211 GCA_031376195.1 Gemmobacter sp.
ATGTTCACGGGTTTGTGAAGGGGATGTTTTGCCAACGCAATGAAATTGTTCAAAATCAACGCAAGTGCGTCAGTAGGCCACAGGTTAAGCAGGCCCTTTTTTCTAGGCCACCTGCCCCGCTGCCCAACCGGATGACCACGCCCATTGAAAATTGTATCCGCCCAGCCATCCGGTCACGTCGACAACTTCACCGATGAAATACAGGCCCGGAATCTTGCGCGATTGCAGGGTCCTTGCGTCCAGATCATCGGTGTTGACGCCGCCCAGCGTTACCTCGGCGGTGCGATACCCCTCAGATCCGACGGGGCGCAGGGACCAGCGGTGGATCAGCGCGCCAAGCGCATCGAGGGCTGCGTTGGATTGATCGGCCAAGGTGCCGCGCAGACCGGACAGATCTTCGATCAGGCGGGCAAGGCGGTCTGGCAGGTGCTGGCCCAGAACGGTGCGCAAGGCACTTTTGCCGAAGGTGGCACGCTGAGCGCGCAGCCATGCGGCACTGTCACGGCCCGGGGCGAGGTCAATCGTGATGGCCGCGCCTTCGCGCCAATAGGAGCTGATCTGCAGGATCGCAGGGCCGGACAGGCCGCGATGCGTGAACAACAGCGCCTCATCAAAGGCCATGTTTCCGGCGCTGACGCGGCCGTCCACGGCAACGCCGGCCAAGGGACGCAGGTGATCAAGAACAGATGTGTCGAATGTCAGCGGCACCAGGGCGGGACGGGTTTCCACCAGACGCAGGCCGAAGGTTTCGGCGAGTTTGTATCCGTAGGACGTGGCACCCATCTTGGGGATGGATTTGCCGCCAGTGGCGACGACGACCGACGCGGCATCGACCAGCCCGCGCGAGGTTTGCACGCGGAACCCCTGCCCCGATTGTTCCACCGCGCCCGGTTCGACCCCCAGCCACAGGGTGACGCCCGCATCGCGCGCGGCATCGGTCAGCATCTGGACGATCTGTTTGGCCGACCCGTCGCAGAACAACTGCCCCAGCGTCTTTTCATGCCAGGCAATGCCCGCCGCATCGACGCGTGCGATGAAATCGGCAGGCGTAAAACGCGACAGCGCCGAGAGTGCAAAACGCGGATTTTGTGACAGGAACCGGTCTGCACCGGTGTTGACGTTGGTGAAATTGCAGCGTCCGCCGCCCGAGATGCGGATTTTTTCGCCCGGGGCCTGTGCGTGGTCGATCAGCAGGACCCGCCTGCCCCGGCGACCCGCCTCAATCGCGCAGAACAGGCCCGCGGCCCCTGCCCCCAGTATGATCACATCAAAGCGGTCCATCCGCGTCTGATTATCCGTTGACCGGCGAACGGGCAATCACCCAATCTGTCACCCAAACAGTTGAAAATGCACTTGCAGCCCCCCCTGCGCTTCGCTAATACCCCGTCCACGGATGGGGCGTCGCCAAGCGGTAAGGCATCGGTTTTTGGTACCGACATTCGGAGGTTCGATCCCTCCCGCCCCAGCCAATTCCTTGACAGTCAAGATTTATTTGCTGCTTATGCGGTAAATGCTGTGGGATCAGCGGCGTTGGCGGTGAACGACACGGCACCAGCGCCCGCGCTTGAAATCACGACATCGCGGTTGTTTGAAGGCTGGCTTGCGGCCGAGGATCGGTGTCATCTGAACGGGCTGGCGGTGGAGCATGGCGCGCCTGCGTAGGTGACGGCCCTGCCCCGGATCAGGTACAAATCTATGGCCGGTGTCGCAGAGCGTCGGTCAGCGTGGCAGTCACCGCATCGGCGGGCACCTGATCGGCCACGAAAGCATCGCCGATGCCGCGCGCGAGGATGAACCGCAGGCGTCCGTCGATGACCTTTTTGTCTTGCGCCATATAGGACAGCAGCACATCCGGCCCCGGCAGATCGCCGGGAATATCGGCGAGATCGGTTTTCATTCCCATTGTTTTGAGATGCGCGCGGACACGGCTCGGCACCTCCTGCGCGCACAGACCAAGACGCTGTGACAATTCAAACGCCAAGGCGCAGCCGATGGCCACACCTTCCCCGTGCAGCAGGCGATCAGAATATCCTGTCGCCTTTTCAAGGGCATGGCAAAAGGTATGGCCAAGGTTCAGCAGCGCGCGTTCGCCTTCTTCGGTTTCATCCCGGGCCACGATGGCGGCCTTCATCTGGACCGACCGCAGCACCGCCTGCTGCCGCCCCGCGGTGCTGGTGACCATTTCCGGGGCGTGACTTTCCAACCAGTCGAAGAAGGTGGCATCGCCCAGAAGACCGTATTTCACAACCTCGCCGTAGCCTGCCAGGAAATCGCGTGTGGGCAGGCTGGACAGCAGATCAATATCGGCCAGCACAAGGCTGGGCTGATGAAACGCGCCCACCAGATTTTTGCCCTGCGCGGTGTTGATCCCGGTTTTGCCCCCGACGGAACTGTCGACCTGCGCCAGAAGGCTGGTCGGCATCTGCACAAAACGGACCCCGCGCCGCAGGATGGCGGCGGCAAAGCCAGCCAGATCACCGATCACCCCACCGCCGAAGGCCAGAACGACATCGCGGCGTTCGACGCGGTGTTCAAGCAACCATTCGACCGTCCTGGCAAGATTTGCCCAATCCTTCGTGCCCTCGCCCGCAGGCAGGATCAGGGCGTCCATTGCTATTGCGGCCTGATCAAGGGCATCGCGCAGTGTTGCAAGATGCAGGTCGGCGACATTGGCGTCAGTGATCACGGCCACACGGGGGCGGCGCAACAGGGGGGCAAGATGGCTGGCCATCCCGGTCAGCAGGCCGGGGCCGATCCGCACTTCGTAACGGCGCGACCCGAGTTCGACAGGCACCACATCAATCGTCATTCTGCCACACTTTCCAATACATCCTGGCGGTCCTGCAGCGTGGCCAGCACGCGTTTTGCCATCGCATCCACCGACAGATCGGCGCCCGCATCAACGACCAGATCCGCCATCGCATAGAATGGTTCCCGCCCCTGATACAGCAACCGCAAGGTTTCGCGGGGGTTTGGCGTGCGCAGCAGGGGCCGCGTGGATTTGTGCCGCACGCGTTGCCACAGCAGATCAAGATCCGCCCGAAGCCAGACCGAAATGGCATGTGCGGCAACAGTGCTTCGGTTGACATCGGACAAAAAGGCACCACCCCCCGTCGACAGGACACAAGGCGGGCCGGCCACCAGCCGGGCCAGAACTTCGGTTTCGCGGGCACGAAAGAACGGCTCGCCGTCGCGTTCGAATATTTCGGCG
>JANMDH010000441.1:0-5934 GCA_031376195.1 Gemmobacter sp.
CGTGATCAGGACGCGCAGGATGCAGCGGCCTAGATCATTGCTGACCAGCGCAAGATCGTTGGGCGTCAGTCCCATACGAGCGGCATCGTCGGGATGCATTTCAAGAAATGGCTCTGCCAGATGCTGGTTCAGGCGTGGCGCGCGGGCGGTGCGGGTCATCGTGTGCCACTGATCGCGGATCCGCCCGGTGTTCAGACGGAAGGGATGTGTCGGGGTCAGCGCAGCCTGCGGCAGTCGCGGGGTAATCGGCACCATCCGGGCACGGCCATCGGGGGTGTGAAACCGCCCGCTGCCAAAGAACCGCCCGCCCCGCTGGCGCGGATTTTGGGGCCAAGTAAAAGGGGCGAGCATTGCGTATTCGCCGGCTGTGATGCCCGCGCGGTCGGAAATGTCGAAGTCGCTGCCCAATTCGCCCGCCACGCCCGACAATGCTGCGTATTCTGCGAAAATCTCGGCGGCCGTGGTCCAGCCAAATGCGTCGCCCCAGCCCATCGCCTGCGCCACACCCGCCAGAATGCGCCAATCATCCCGAGCTTGTCCCGGCGCACCAAGCGTGCGCCGCTGGCGGCTGATCGTGCGGTCGGAATTGGTGACGCTGCCTTCCTTTTCGCCCCAGGCAGTGGCAGGCAGCAGCACATCCGCCAGCCGCGCCGTATCGGTTTCCCCCGTGATGTCTGACACCACGACAAAAGGGCAGGCGGCAAGCGCATCCCGCACCATATCCGCCTCGGGCATCGAAACCACAGGGTTGGTATGAATGATCCAGATCGCCTTGATCTGCCCATTCGACACTGCGCGGAACATGTCCATCGCCTTCAGCCCCGGTTTGGTGGCGATGCGCGGGCTTTGCCAGAATTCCTGAACAGCCGTTCGGTGATCTGGATTTTCCAGTTCCAGATGGCAGGCCAGCATGTTGGCCATGCCGCCAACCTCACGCCCGCCCATGGCATTTGGTTGGCCTGTAACCGAAAACGGCCCCATGCCGGGTCGCCCGATGCGGCCTGTGGCAAGATGGCAGTTCAGAATGGCGTTGACCTTGTCTGTTCCGCTTGAGGATTGGTTGATGCCTTGGGAATAGACTGTCACAACTTTCTTATTCGTGATCCACAGATCGTGAAACGCGTGCAGGTCAGCGTTTGAAAGCCCCGTCATGGCGGCGTCGCTTGCCCGTGCCGCATCCAAGGTCGCATCACAACCAGACACATGTTCCAGAAAGGCGGGATCAACCGCCCCGGCATCCGCAATTGCGGCTAGTAGCCCGTTGAACAGGGCTGCATCCCCGCCCGGCGCAATCGCCAAATGCAGATCGGCGATGTCGCAGGTTGCCGTGCGGCGCGGATCGATCACAACCACCTTCATTGCCGGGCGTGCCGCTTTTGTCGCGACCAGACGCTGATACAGAACCGGGTGGCACCATGCGAGGTTGGACCCCGTCAGAACCACCAGATCGGCGAGTTCCAGATCTTCATAAAGGCCGGGCACCGTATCCGTGCCAAAGGCGCGGCGATGCCCAGCCACCGAAGAGGCCATGCAAAGCCTTGAATTTGTGTCGATATTGGCGGTGCCGATGAATCCTTTCATCAGCTTATTGGCAACATAGTAGTCTTCAGTCAGCAACTGGCCTGAAACGTAGAACGCTACCGATTCTGGCCCATGCTCCACGATGGTCTGCTGAAACCGCGTCGCAACATGGCCAAATGCCGTGCCCCAGTCCACCACTTCACCGTCCACCCGGGGGGCCAGCAACCGCCCCTCCAGCCCCACGGTTTCGCCCAAGGCCGTGCCCTTGGAACACAGCCGCCCCTGGTTGGCCGGATGGTCCGGATCACCCCTGACTGCAAGCCCGCCCTTGCCATCCGGTGTCGCCAGCACCCCGCAACCCACGCCACAATAGGGGCAGGTTGTCCGGATCGGGCGGGTGGGGGGAAGGTCCATCAGGCGGCAGCGCGACGCTTCAGATGCGTCGCGTCAATCAGGATGCGCCCGCCGTCCAGCCGTGTCGCATAGGTCGCAACTGACCCGGTATCTGCGCCCTGCGCCTGCCCTGTGCCCAGATCAAACACCCAATTGTGCAGCGGACAGGTGACCTGCCCGCCATGCACGATGCCCTCGCTGAGCGGGCCACCCTTGTGCGGACAGCGGTCATCGAGCGCGAACACCTCGTCCGTCGCAGTGCGGAACAGCGCGACGCAGCCAAGCGCCGTCTTGATCACCCGCGCACCTTGTGCAGGGATGTCGTCCAAGGCACCAATGTCAATCCAGTTCATTCAGCGGCCTCCAGCGTCAGGTCAGCCAAGGGGGCCCAGGCGGCGCGTTCGCGCGTCTGCGCATGTTCGGCCCACGGATCGATCTGATAGACAGACTGGCTGATCGCGAAACGTTCGACCAGGGCCTGCCGGTTCGCCAGATCATCGACGACTTGTTCACGGCACCAGTCCAGCCCTACCTTATTCACCCATTTATAGATCCGGTGCAGATAGCGGCTGTGTTCACGGTACAACTGCATGAAGGCGGAAATGACAGCGATCACTTCTTCCTCGCTCGCTACCTTGCACAGAAATTCGGTTTCCTTGACGTCCATGCCCGCAGCACCCGCAACGCTGATCTCATACCCGCTGTCCACGCAGATCACGCCGATGTCCTTGCAGGTCGCCTCGGCACAGTTGCGCGGGCAGCCGGACACGCCGAGCTTTACTTTGGCAGGCGTCCACGAGCCCCAAAGGTGTTTTTCCAGCCGGATGCCAAGGCCAGTGCTGTCCTGCGTGCCAAAGCGGCAGAATTCGGTGCCAACGCAGGTTTTCACAGTGCGCAGGCCCTTGGAATAGGCGTGTCCGCTGACCATGCCTGCATCGTTCAGATCAGCCCAGATCGCCGGCAGATCCTGCTTTTTCACGCCCAGAAGGTCGATCCGCTGTCCGCCCGTAACCTTGACCATCGGCACGCCATATTTGTCGGCGGCATCCGCAATAGCGCGCAATTCGTCCGGCGTGGTGACACCGCCCCACATGCGGGGAACGACAGAATAGGTGCCGTCCTTCTGAATATTGGCGTGGTTTCGTTCGTTCACGAACCGTGACTGGCGGTCGTCAATGTATTCCAGTGGCCAATCGACCAACAGATAGAAGTTAAGCGCGGGGCGACAGGAATGACACCCACCATGGGTTTTCCACCCCAGTTCCTGCATGACGGCGGGAATGGATTTCAACGCACCAGCTTTTATGAACCGTCGTACATCTTCATGGGTGTGGTCCGTGCATTTGCACATCGGCTGCGCGATTGGCGTCACGAAATCATCGCCTAAAGTAACGGCCATCACCTGTTCCACCAACCCGGTGCAGGTCCCGCAAGAAGAACTAGCCTTCGTCACCGCGCGGACCGCGTCAAGGCTGGTTGCCCCGCTTAGAACTGCCTCTGCGATCTTGCCTTTGCAAACGCCGTTACAGCCACAAATTTCCGCCTCAGGCGGCAAGGCTGCAACGGCTGCCAAAGGGTTTGCGGTGGCCCCCCCCTGGAACGCCGGGCCGAAGATCAGGGTATCGCGCATCGGTGTGATGTCGGTGGCGTCTTTGATCAAGCCAAAGAACCACGGGCCATCCGCAGTATCGCCGTACATCACGGCCCCGACCAACTGGTCGCCTTCGATCACCAGACGTTTGTAAACACCGCGCGATGGGTCGCGGAACACGATGTCCTCGCGCCCCGGCGCATCGGCGAAATCACCGGCACTGTACAGGTCGCATCCCGTCACTTTCAGCTTGGTTGCCGTCTGCACCGGCCGGAAGGCTGCATCCTGCGCGAGCATGGATCTCGCGACGACCTTGGCCTGATCATACAGCGGGGCAACCAAACCGAACAATTGTTTGTTATGCTCCACACATTCGCCCACGGCCCAGATCGACGGGTCGGATGTGACCATTTGATCATTCACGGTGATGCCCCGGCCAACATCCAGATGCGCATCGTTGGCAAGGCGGACTTCGGGCCTGATGCCAACCGCCATGCAGACGATATCGGCGTCGTAAACCGTGCCATCGTCCAGAAGAACCGCTTCGACCCGGTCAGTGCCGAGGATTGCCTTGGTGGCACCCTTGCAGTGGACCTTGATCCCCCGATCCTCCAGCGCCTTTTGCAGCAGGTACCCTGCGGCGGGATCCAGCTGCCGCTCCATCAGGTGGCCGATGATGTGGATCACCGTCACCTCCATTCCGCGCTGCTGCATGCCTGCCGCCGCCTCAAGCCCCAACAGGCCGCCGCCGATGACCACTGCCTTCGCCCCCGGCTTTGCGGCGGCAATCATTGCATTGGTGTCATCCAGATCGCGGTAGGTCACCACGCCCGGCAGGTCTTTGCCCTGCACCGGAATGATGAACGGTGCGGAACCTGTGGCGATCAGCAGTTTGTCATAGGGCACGCTGCCCGCGTTGGAATAGACGATCTTCTGGGCGCGGTCGATCTTCACCACGGCCTCGCCAAAGTGGCAATCAACGCCATGCGCCGCATACCAGGCGTCATCATGCGTGACGATTTCGGCATAGGTTTTCTCGCCCGACAGCACGGGTGACAGCATGATGCGGTTGTAGTTCCCCCGCGCCTCGCCGTTGTACAGCGTCACTTCGAATGCCCCGGGGGCGGCCTCGAACAGGTGATCGAGCACGCGGCCCGAGGCCATGCCCGCCCCGATGACAACAAGACGTTCGGTCATCACGCTACCTCTTTCTTATGTGCGCCATGTTCGTATTCGGCCAGAAAATCCATGACTTCAGCGCGGTAGTGGTAATAGTCCGGATGATCCAGCAGCGCCTTGCGGGTGCGGGGCCGGGGCAGCTTGACCTCGGTGATCTTGCCGATGGTGGCCTGTGGCCCGTTGGTCATCATAATCACGCGGTCGGCCAGAAGGATCGCCTCATCCACGTCGTGGGTCACACAGACAGCGGTGACTTTGGTGCGCGACCACACTTCCATCAGAACCTCTTGCAGTTCCCACCGGGTAAGGCTGTCAAGCATCCCGAACGGTTCATCGAGCAGCAGAAGTTTCGGCGAAAGGGCAAAGGCGCGGGCGATGCCGACACGCTGGCGCATGCCGTTCGACATGTCGGCGGCTGATTTGTCCATCGCGTCGGCAAGGCCGACACGCTCCAGATAGTATTCAACCACCTCTTGCCGTTCCGCTTGGGTCGCCTTGGGATAAACCCGGTCCACCCCGATGGCGACGTTTTCCTTTGCGGTCAGCCAGGGAAACAGGCTGGGTGACTGGAACACGACGGCGCGTTCCGGATCGGCACCTTCGACATGTATCCCGTCAAGTTTGATGGCGCCTTTGGAAATGGCGTTCAGCCCGGCCGTCATGGTCAGAACTGTGGATTTACCGCAGCCGGAATGGCCAATCAGACTAACGAATTCGCCTTTTTTCAAGGTGAGGTTGAAATCTTCGACCACCGTCAACGGGCCGCGCGGGGTGGGATAGATTTTGTGAAGCTGTGAGAATTGCAAATAGCGCTCGTCGGTGAACGACTTCGCCGCCTGCGTATAGGCCGCAGGCATCGCGTGGCGCGGGGTGACGATTGGCAGGCGGCGGGTTTCGGGCAGCTTGGCGGCGATGCCGACGTCCATCAGATAGGCCGTGACATCGGCACGCAGGGCCATGACGACGGGATCGTCATTCATTGCGGCGCGGTTGCGCGGACGGGTTATGGGCACGCCAAATTCCGCGCCCATCGTGCCATCGGGGTTCAGGCACAGAACGCGGTCAGCCAGAACCAGTGCTTCGTCAACGTCATTCGTGATCAGGACGACCGTTCGTTTATCGGCGGCCCAGATCGCTTCAATCTCGGACGCGACATTCGCGCGGGTCAGGGCGTCGAGCGCCGATAGGGGTTCGTCCATCAGCATCACTTCGGGCTGCATTGCCAGGGCGCGGGCCACGGCGACGCGCTG
>JANMDH010000235.1:0-5743 GCA_031376195.1 Gemmobacter sp.
GCAATCTTGCGCAGGCCACGGGCGATCAGGTGATCGACGATGCTTTGCACGGCGGCGGCGTTGGAAAATCCGATCACATGACCAATCGGCGCGGCTGGCAGATCCCAGGTCTCAATCACCGGAATACCTGCATTTTCCAGCATCCGGCGCGCGCGCGCGGTATGCGTTCCGCCTGTCACCACAATCGCTTCGGGCCTGCGGCGCAGCAGTTGTTCGATCAGGCGTTCCTCTTCATGAATGTCATAGTTGGTGTAGCCCAGCAGAATGTGCAGGCCGTGGTCTTTCAGCCCCTCGGTCAGTCCCCGCAGGGTTTCGGCAAAGTTGGCATTGTTGATCGAGGGGATGGTGACCGCCACGAACCCCGTCTTCTGCGAGCGCAGGTTCGACGCGGTGCTGTCAAAGACATAGCCCAAATCTTCGGCAGCCTTCAGAATCGCTTCACGCGTGGCGGTGCTGACGGAACTGTCCGCCTTGAAGGCGCGGCTCACAGTCATGGGGGACACGCCCGCAATACGGGCAAGGTCGGCCATGGTCGGGGGCTTGCGGGAAGGGGTCATCAGGTCCGTATCATCGTCGTTATCATGACTAGATCGGCGCGGACGCAGGATTGCAAGCGCAGGCTTGGGTCAGGGCATGATCGCATGGGCGGTGCTGATGTGATGATGGATGCGCCCGTTGAAAAACCGCGCAAGCACATCGTCGGTGGCCGCGCGCCCTTGCAGGCGGGCAGGGTGGGCAAGAAAGTGATCAACCGCCGTCATGTCGGCAAAGTCGATGGCAAGGATCAGGGGGAATTCAGGCGCTCCCTCATCGCGGCTGTCCGCAAAGGCGACCCGGATCGCCTGGGCACCGGGCAATGTTTTCCACACGGGCAGCAGTTCCGCCATCACGGCGGCGCGAAAGGCATCGGTCTGGCCATCGTGAACATGGCCTTCAAACAGTGCATAACGGGTGATCATATGAACAGTTCCTTGTCGGGGGCTTTGAAGAATTCCATCAGCGCGGCCTGATCTTCGCCCCCCAGACCTGCCGCTGTCAGCATCCGGTGCACTTCTGCACACAGGGCCGTGAGGGGCATCGCAGTGTGGGTCTGGCGGGCAAGGTCGCGGGCGGCGTCCAGGTCTTTCACCATGTTATCGATCCGCCCGGTGCGGCGATAGTCCCGCGCGGCAAAGCGGGGCAGGTATTCCTGCAGGATGGCACTGTCCGCCCGACCTCCCTGCAGGGCCTGCGGGATGCGCG
Source organism: Gemmobacter sp. (assembly GCA_031376195.1). Lineage (GTDB taxonomy): Bacteria > Pseudomonadota > Alphaproteobacteria > Rhodobacterales > Rhodobacteraceae > JANPIX01. The sequence continues at coordinate 1,243 of JANMDH010000235.1, forward strand.
CCACATCGACACCCGCCGCTTCAGCCAGTGCCGTCGCCTCGGCCACGGCCAGAAAGCCAAGCCCGCATAGCACCTGATTGATCAGTTTCGTGGTCTGACCCGCTCCCGCCGGGCCCATATGGGTCTGGTTGCCCGCCAGTCCCGCCAGCAGGGCCTGCGCCTCGGCGACATCCACGGGCGTGCCCCCTTGCATCAGCGTCAGTTCCCCCGTCGCCGCCTTGGGGATCCCGCCTGACAGGGGGCTGTCGACCCAGCGCAACCCAAGTGTGGCGGCCTCCACGTGCATCGCCCGCGTTGCGTCCGGATCGGTGGAAGACATATCAATGATCAGGGTGCCGATGGCTGCCCCCTTGGCCACACCCTCCGCGCCAAACACTGCGGCGTGAACGATCCGGGGGGCGTTCAAGCTCAGGATCACCGCCTCGGCCGACCGTGCCGCCTCGGCCGCACTATCGGCTGATCGCGCCCCAAGTGCTGCCAGCACCGCGCGCTTGTCCGCATTCGGGTCAAAAACGGTCAGGGCTGTCCCCGTGGCCAGCAGCCGCGCACCGATGGCCCCGCCCATCGCCCCCGCGCCAATCAGGGCAATCCGTCGGGTCATGGTGACGCTTCCTCCAACAGGCCGGCAATGTCGTTGACCAAATCGGTCAGCGGCCTTGCGATATCCACCGTGATCGCCCCTTCATCATTCCCCGGAATTTCCAGCGCGGCAAACTGGCTGTCGATCAGCGTTGTCGGCATATAATGCCCAGTCCGGGCCGACATGCGCGCCGTAATCACCGCCCGGCTGCCCGCCAGATGCACGAATTGCACCCTGCCCCCCGCACCTTGCCTGATCCGGTCGCGATAGCTGCGTTTCAGTGCGGAACAGCCTACTATCACGGGCGCATCGCAGGCCAGGGCCTGTGCCACCTTGTCCAGCCATGGCCAGCGATCCGTGTCGGTCAACGGCACGCCAAGCCGCATTTTTTCGATGTTGGCCGCCGTATGCAGATCATCGCCATCACAGTAGGCAACGCCCAATCGTGCCGCCAACGCTTGCCCGACGCTGGTCTTGCCGCAACCCGCAACGCCCATCAGGATCACCCGCAAGGTCATAGCGACGCCGTGATACCGCCGTCGACAAACAGGATCTGCCCGTTCACGAAGGATGCGGCATCCGACGCCAGAAAGATGCAGGCCCCGACCAGTTCTTCCACCCGCCCCCACCGCCCTGTCGGGGTGCGTTTTTGCAGCCAGGCGGAAAAATCCGGGTCCGCCACCAGCGCCGCGTTCAGTGGCGTGTCAAAATATCCCGGCGCGATCGCGTTGCAGTTCAGCCCGTGCCTCGCCCAATCCGTCGCCATGCCTTTGGTCAGGTTTCCGACAGCACCTTTGGTCGCCGTATAAGGGGCTATCCCCGGGCGGGCGAGCGCGGTCTGCACCGACGCAATGTTGATGATGCGCCCCCGCCCCCGTGCGATCATGTGCCGCGCAACGGCCTGACCAACGTGAAACACCGACGCCACGTTGGTCTGCAACAGTCGCTCAAAGGCATCCGCCGGGAAATCTTCCAACGGGGCACGGTGCTGTATTCCAGCGTTGTTCACCAGAATGTCAATCGGGCCGACCCCGGCTTCATACGCATCAATGGCCCGCCGCACGCCCTCATGATCGGTCACGTCAAACATCAGACTGTCAGCACCCCGCAGGACGGTCACCGCCGCCGCAAGTTTGGCATCGTCACGCCCGTTCAGCACCACTTTCGCCCCCGCCCCCGCCAGCCCTTTGGCCAAGGCAAGCCCGATTCCCTGCGACGATCCCGTAATCAGTGCCCGCCGTCCGGTCAGATCGAAAAGTTCAAGTCCCACCTGCGACATCCCCCAGATATGTCTCGACAAGCCCAATGTCGCCCGGTTATGTTATCGATAACATGTGCTGTCAAGCACTTCGCGACAGGAACCAGAGAATGACCAGACCGCAGATATTGCAAGTCGGCCCGTACCCGCAATGGGATCAGGACCCGCTCGATCAGGCCTTTGACATGCTCCGTTACTTCGAGGCAGCAGACAAGCCTGCCTTTCTCGCCAAGGTGGGCCCGACGCTGCGCGGCATTGCCACGCGCGGCGAACTGGGGGCGGATGGCGCAATGATTGCCGCCTGTCCCCGGCTCGAAGTGATCTGCGTCTACGGTGTCGGCTATGACGCGGTGGACCTTGGCGCCTGTCGGGCGCGCGGCATCCGCGTCACGAATACGCCGGATGTCCTGACCGGCGATGTGGCTGATCTGGGGGTCACGATGATGCTGGCGCAATCGCGCGGGATTATCGGGGCTGAACGCTGGGTCCGCGATGGCAGCTGGGCGGAAAAGGGTCTTTACCCGCTGAAACGCAGGGTCTGGGGGCGCAAGGCCGGCATTCTGGGTCTGGGTCGTATCGGGTTCGAGGTAGCAAAGCGCCTGTCCGGATTCGACATGGACATCGCCTATTCCGATGTGTCGACCAAGGATCATGCGAAAGACTGGACCTATGTCGCCGATCCCATAGCCTTGGCGGAACGCTCGGATTTTCTGTTCGTTACATTGGCCGCTTCGTCGCAAACCCGGCACATCGTTGGTGAAAAGGTTATCAACGCCCTGGGTCCAGAGGGGATGCTGATCAACATCAGCCGTGCCTCCAACATCGACGAGGCGGCCCTTCTGACCGCGCTGGAAACCGGCGCGCTTGGCAGTGCCGCGCTGGATGTGTTCGAAGGTGAACCCCGCCTGAACCCCCGCTTTCTTGCCCTGCCGAACGTGCTGTTGCAGCCGCACCATGCCTCGGGCACCGTCGAGACGCGCATGGCGATGGGAAAACTGCTGCGTGACAATCTGACCGCGCATTTCGCCGGGCACGCGCTTTTGACCCCGGTGCTGTGATGCGGGCCATCGTCATTCACGCAGCACAGGATTTACGGATCGAAGATCGCCCTGTCGAGGAACCGGGTCCGGGGCAGGTCCGCCTTCGGATTGCAGTGGGGGGCATCTGCGGATCCGACCTGCACTACTACAACCACGGCGGTTTCGGTGCCGTGCGCCTGCGTGAACCGATGGTTCTGGGCCACGAAGTTTCCGCCTATGTCGATAAACTGGGGCCGGGCGTCAGCGGTTTTGCCATTGGGCAACTGGTGGCCGTGTCGCCCAGCCGCCCCTGCGCTGCCTGCCGCTTTTGCCTCGAAGGTTTGCAGAACCAATGTCTGAACATGCGCTTTTATGGGTCGGCAATGCCTTTCCCCCACATTCAGGGCGCCTTCCGCGAAAGCCTCGTGGCGGCTGCCGTCCAGTGTGTCGATGCAACAGGCCTGTCCCCGGGCGAGGCGGCAATGGCCGAACCGCTTGCCGTCACCCTGCACGCGACGACACGCGCCGGCGGAATGCTGGGCAAACGGGTTCTGGTCACAGGTTGCGGCCCGATTGGCGTGTTGTCGATCCTTGCGGCCCGACGCGCCGGCGCTGCTGAAATCGTCGCGACCGACCTTTCGGATTTCACCCTCGGGCTTGCACGGCAGGCCGGGGCGGACCGCACGTTCAACATGGCCGCTGATCCCGATGCACTGGCCGCCTACACTCCCGACAAAGGCCATTTTGACGTGCTTTATGAATGTTCCGGCGCGGCCACGGCGCTTGCCGCCGGTATCGCCGCGATGCGCCCGCGCGGCGTGATCCTGCAACTGGGGCTGGGTGGCGACATGACCTTGCCGATGATGGCCATCACCGCCAAAGAACTCGATCTGCGCGGATCATTCCGCTTTCACGGCGAATTTGCCGTTGGCGTCGCCATGATGCAAAAAGGTCTGATCGACGTAAAACCGCTGATCACCCAATCAGTCCCATTGGAACGCGCGGAACAGGCGTTCAAACTCGCCTCCGATCGTGGTCGCGCCATGAAAACGCAAATCGTCTTTTCCTGACGCCCGAACCCTGAAGGAGTTTCGCATGACGTTTTTTCAGGCGCTCGATCCGCGCTTTTCAACCTATGTTCTGGGCAATGCGCCGCTCAAACAGATTGCAACCGGGTTTGACTGGGTCGAAGGCCCGGTCTGGTTCGGCGATGCCGGAATGCTGTTGTTTTCCGACATTCCCAACAACCGCATCCTGCGCTGGACACCCGAAGGGGTGTCGGTCTTCCGCCAACCCTCTAACTTTGCGAACGGGCATACCCGTGACCGACAGGGCCGCCTGATCAGTTGTGAACACGGTACCCGCCGGGTCACGCGAACCGAATGGGACGGGCAGATCACAGTCATCGCCGACAGCTACGCGGGCAAGCCGCTGAACAGCCCGAACGACGTGGTCGTGGCAAGGGATGGAAGCATCTGGTTCACCGATCCGCATTACGGGATCATGACCGACTATGAGGGCTTCCGCTCAGCCCAGGAACTGCCCTGCTCGGTCTACCGGGTGGACCCCTCGGGCCGGATCGACGTAGTGATCACCGACATGGCCTGCCCGAACGGCCTTGCCTTCAGTCCGGATGAAACCCGG
>JANMDH010000489.1:0-3768 GCA_031376195.1 Gemmobacter sp.
ACCTTGAACAGCCGCGACATCCCCGCATGCACCGCACGGCCGCAGGTCGCGGTCGGCGTCACATGCGGCTGATCCAGAAAATAATCCGCGCCCCCCGCCCCGCCCACCGCCTCACCGAATGTCACAATCCTCGCACCCACCGCCTGTGCGGCCGCCCGCAAAATCGGTGTCACCCCCAGATCGAACCGAAAGATCGCCGTCCCCCCCCCCCCAAGCCCCACAAAAATAGCGGCCCTTTCGTGGGCGAAGCCGTCGCTGCTGTCAAAATCCAACAGAAGCGCCACCCCCCCAGTCGTGATGATTGCCACATCCAGCCCCGCCATCCGCGCAAGCGGCGCAATCTCGCCCGGATGGTTCATCCCGATCTCGATCACTGCATATTCCGTGTCCGCAGGCATCCGCGCCAATGTCAGCGGCACACCCCACTGGTTGTTGTAACTGGCCGCCGATGCATGCACCCGCCCCTGCCCGCCCAGCATCTGCGCCAGCATGTCCTTGGTGCTCGTCTTGCCCACCGAACCCGTCACCCCGATCACCCGTGCCTTCGTCCGCGCCCGTGCCGCCCGGCCCAGATCCTCAAGCCCGCGCAGCACATCGGGCACCACCAGCAACGGCGCATCGACCGCCACACCCGCAGGCACATGCGTGACAACGGCCGCCACCGCGCCCTTTGCCAAAGCTGCCGCCACAAATTCGTGCCCGTCCCGTTGATCCGACAGCGCCACGAACAGATCACCCGGTCGCAGGGTCCGCGTGTCAATCGACACCCCCATCGCCCGCCAGTCGCCGATGGCGTGTCCCCCCGTCGCCGCAACAGCCTCAGATGCGGTCCACAGTGCCATCAGATCACCCCATCCAGCGCCGCAACCGAAACGCTTGCCTGTTCCACGTCATCGAACGGATAAATCTCGCCCGCGATCACCTGGCCCGTCTCGTGCCCCTTGCCCGCAATCATCAGCGCATCCCCCGGCAGCAACGCATCCACCCCCCGCAGGATCGCCTCGGCCCGGTCCCCCACCTCCGTGGCCTCCGGGCAGCCCGCCATGATCGCCGCACGAATGCTCGCCGGGTCTTCCGAACGCGGGTTGTCATCCGTCACGAACAGCACATCCGCGTTGTCCGCCGCCGCCTGCCCCATCAATGGCCGCTTGCCCCGATCCCGGTCGCCCCCCGCCCCGAACACCACGATCAGCCGCCCCATCACATGCGGCCGCAAGGCCCGCAGCGCCGTCGCAATCGCATCCGGCGTGTGCGCGTAATCCACATAGACCGCCGCCCCGTTGGCCCGCGTCGCTGCCAGTTGCATCCGCCCCCGCACCCCCGTCAGCCCCGGCAATGCCGCGAACACATCGCCCGCAGCCGCGCCTGCACCGATCACCAGACCCGCCGCCAGCGCCACGTTTTCCGCCTGAAACCCCCCGATCAGGTTCAGCCGCACCTGATACGCCCGCCCCTGCCAATGCAGCCGCACCTCTTGTCCTGTCGCATCGAACCGCTGCCCCAGAATGCGCAGATCGCACGCCTCGCCATGCCCCACGGCCAGCAACCGCTGCCCCCGCGCATCCGCTATGCCCGCCAGTTCCGGCCCGCGCGGGTCGTTCAGGTTGATCACCGCCACCCCGTCCTCGGGCAACACCCTGCTGAACAGCGCCGCCTTCGCCTGAAAATATGCCTCCATCGTCCCGTGATAATCCAGATGGTCCTGCGTGAAATTCGTGAACCCCGCCGCCCGCAGCCGCACCCCGTCCAGCCGCCGCTGATCCAACCCGTGGCTCGACGCCTCCATCGCCGCATGGGTTACGCCCGCCCCTGCTGCATCCGCCAGCATCTGATGCAGGGTGATCGCATCCGGCGTTGTGTGCGCCGAAGGCGCGCTCCACGCCCCTTCCACCCCCGTTGTCCCGATGTTGATCGCCGCATGCCCCAGCGCCGTCCAGATCTGGCGTGCAAAGGTCGCCACCGACGTCTTGCCGTTCGTCCCCGTCACCGCCACCATCACCTCGGGCTGCGCCCCGAACCACAGCGCCGCCGCGCGCGCCAGCGCCTCGCGCGCGTCTTCGACCACGATCAGGTTGGCCTTCGACCCGCGCATCACCTCCGCCGCCAGCACCACCCCCGCCGCATCCGTCAGAACCGCCCCCGCGCCCATCCGCAGCGCATATTCGATGAATTCCGCCCCATGCACCGTGCTGCCCGGCAGCGCCGCGAACAGGAACCCGTCCCGCACGAAACGGCTGTCAATCGCGATGCCCGCCACCACAGCGTCCCGCCCCCCGCGCCGCGCAGTCAGGCCAAGCGCCGAAAGTGTCCTGCCCGCCGCCCCCGCCATGCCTGCGCCCCTTAGCCTTCATCCGCCACGGCTGTTACCGTATCCACCGGGGTAAATTCAATCTCCGGTCGCAGCCCCAGCAACGGCGCTGTCCGCCGGATGATTTCCGCCGCCACCGGCACCGCCGTCCACCCCGCCGTCCGGCGCGGTTTCGGCCCCGTGGTTTCCACCGGTTCATCCAGTGTCACGATCAACACATATTTCGGGTCATTCGCCGGGAACATGCTCGCGAATGTGTTCACCACCTTGTCCTTGTAATACCCGCCCGACCGTTTCGGCTTGTCCGCCGTTCCCGTCTTGCCCGCCACCGCATACCCTTCCACCTCGCCCAGGCTCGCCGTACCCCGCGTCACAACCTGCCGCAGCATCGACACCGCATCCGCCGCCACTTCCTGCGACATCACCCGCACCCCCGCAGGCGGCACATCCCGCCGCAGCAAGGTCGGCGTCACAGCCACCCCCCCGTTCGCGATCGTCGCATAAGCCGCCGCCAGATGCATCGGGCTTGCCGCCACCCCATGCCCGTAAGCCGCCGTGATCGTCGTGATATCCGCCCAGCGCGACGGCACCAGCGGTTTTGCCCCCGGCGCCTCCACCATCTCAATCGGCGTCGCATCAAACAACCCCAGCGACTTGAAGAACGCCTGCTGGCGCAATCCCCCGATCTGCAACGCAATCCGCGCCGTGCCCACGTTCGACGATTTCACGATCACGTCCGTCACCGACAACAGCGGGCCATAATTATGCCCTTCAAATTCATTGATCTTGAACTTGCCCCAGGTCATCGGCGCATTCGCATCTACCATCGTTTCCGGGTTCACCAGCCCCAGCTCCATCGCCTGCGCCACCGCAAAAATCTTGAACGTCGACCCCAGCTCGTAAACCCCCTGCACCGCCCGGTTGAACAAAGGGCTGTCCCCCGGTTCTGCCTCCTTGGTCACCAACGGGTTGGGCCGGTCATTCGGGTCGAAATCCGGCAGCGACACCATGGAGATCACCTCGCCCGTCGCCACATCCAGCAGAACCGCCGCCGCCCCCTTGGCGTTCATCATCTTCATGCCCGCTTCCAGCACTTCCTGTGTCGTCGCCTGCACCGTCAGGTCAATCGACAGGGCCACAGGTGCCCCCCCGTTCGCCGGGTCGCGCAGCCGCGCATCCAGCGCCTTTTCCACGCCTGCCGTCCCGATCACCTCGGCCGAATTCACGCCTTCCGCCCCGAAACTCGCCCCGCCCAGCACATGCGCCGCAAGCCGACCGTTCGGGTACAGCCGCATTTCGCGCGGCCCGAACAGCAGACCCGGATCGCCGATTTCATGCACCGCCTGCATCTGCTCCGGGCTCAGCACCTTGCGCACCCACAAAAAGCTGCGCCCGTCCGTAAAGCGCCGCTCCAGTGCCGCCCCATCCAGGTCCGGAAAAATTGCCGCCAGTTCCCGCGC
>JANMDH010000497.1:0-5685 GCA_031376195.1 Gemmobacter sp.
TCCTTGAAATCCTCGAAACTGATGTCCTCGGGGCAGTTGATTGTCTTGGAAATCGAACTGTCCACCCATTTCTGCGCCGCCGCCTGCATCCGGACATGATCCAGCGGCGGCAGGGTCTGCGCGTTCACGAAATGCGCAGGCAGGGGCGTATCCCCGAACCGTTCCCGCCACATCTGCACCGCGTAATCCACCACTTCCTCTTCGGTGCGTGACCCGTCTTTCTGCAAAACCTTCCGCTTGTAGGCATAGGCGAACACCGGCTCGATCCCCGACGACACATTGCCTGCATACAGGCTGATCGTTCCCGTCGGCGCGACGCTGGTCAGCAGGGCATTGCGGATGCCATGTTCCGCAATCGCCGCCCGCACATCGGCGTCCATCATCTGCATCGTCCCCGACGCCAGGAATTTATCCGCGTCAAACAGCGGAAAGGCACCCTTTTCCCGTGCCAGCCCCACCGATGCCAGATACGCCTCCCGCGCAATCGCCTTCATCCAGCTTTCCGTCAGCGCCGCCGCCTCGGTCGACCCATACCGCTGCCCCACCATCAGCAGCGCGTCGGCAAGGCCCGTCACCCCCAGCCCGATCCGCCGCTTCGCCCGCGCCTCGGCCGCCTGTTCCGGCAGGGGAAAGCGGCTGGCATCCACCACATTGTCCATCATCCGCACGGCCGTGGTGACCAGATCGCCCAACGCCTCCATATCCAGCGTCGCATTCGCCCCGAACGGATCGGCAACCAGCGTCGCCATGTTGACCGACCCGAGCAGGCAGGCCCCATAAGGCGGCAGCGGCTGTTCGCCGCAGGGGTTCGTCGCCGCAATCGTTTCCACATAATGCAGGTTGTTCATCGCGTTGATCCGGTCGATGAAAATCACCCCCGGCTCCGCCACCTCATATGTTGACCGCATGATCCGGTTCCACAGATCACGCGCCGCCACCGTGCGAAAGACCGTCCCCCCGAACACCAGATCCCACGGCCCGTTCGCCTTGACCGCCGCCATGAACGGGTCCGTCACCAGCACCGAAAGGTTGAACATCCGCAGGCGTGTCGCCTCTTTCTTCGCGTCGATGAACGCCTCGATATCCGGGTGATCACAGCGCATCGTCGCCATCATCGCCCCCCGGCGGCTGCCAGCCGACATGATCGTGCGGCACATCGCATCCCACACATCCATGAACGACAACGGCACCGACGCATCCGCCGCCACCCCCTTCACTTCTGCACCCTTGGGCCGGATCGTGCTGAAATCATACCCGATCCCGCCGCCCTGCTGCATCGTCAGCGCCGCCTCTTTCAGGTTCTGGAAAATCCCCGCCATATCATCCGGGATCGTCCCCATCACAAAACAATTGAACAGCGTCACCGACCGCCCCGTCCCCGCCCCCGCCGTGATCCGCCCCGCAGGCAGAAATTTGAATCCTTCCAGCGCCGCATAGAATTTCGGCGCCCAGGCCCCCGGATCAGCCTCCACTTCCGCCAGCGCTGTCGCGATCCGGTGCCAGCTGTCCTCCAGCGTTTCGTCCACGGGCGTCCCATCCGCCTCTTTCAGGCGATATTTCATATCCCAGATTTGTTCCGCAATCGGGGCAGAGAAGCGCTGCATCGGGCTATCCTTCGGGCATGAGTCTGGGAAAACCACAAGATACGCCCTTGAATGCTGTTGGGCAACTCCCCCGTCAAAGGGGCGGGCCTTCCCCGGCCTTCCCCCGCTGCCCTGCTTCGACTTCAAACATCTTGCCGGAATATATTTAATGGGATATACTAAATATCCACAAAGGATATATTTTGCCCCTCTTCATCAAAGACGAAACCGTAAGTCACCTCGCCGCCAAAGCCGCCGCCCTTACCGGCGTCAGCAAGACCTGCGCTGTGCGTCAGGCCCTCGAATCCCACATCGCATCGCTTGAGGCGCGCGAAACGCTGTCGGAAAGTGTCGCGCGCATTCAGGCCCGCGCGCGGACTGCAGGTCTTCGTGCCGATGGCTATGACGACAAGGAACTGATGGATGACCTTTCCGGGGGCTTTTGATGTTCCTTGATGCCTCGGCAATTGTCGCAATTCTGAAGGCCGAACCGGAATCGCAAGGCTTTCTTGTTGCTGTTGAGATGGCCCGCGGCCAGATTTTCTGTTCACCCATTGCCCGGTGGGAGGCAGTCATCTCCCTGGGCGTCCAGATCGCCCGCGCCGACGGTGCGGATCGGTTGACCCCCGGGGCCTATGCGAAAGGCGAAGAACTGGTCGAAGACCTGCTGCATGAAGTCGGTGCGCGGGACATTCCCATCACCGAATCCATCGGACAGGCGGCCTGTCAGGTCGTGCTGCGCTACGGCAAGGTTGCAGGCCACGAGGCCAATCTGAACATGGGCGATTGTTTCGCCTATGCCTGCGCCAAGGCGAATGGCTTGAAACTGCTTTATAAGGGCAGCGATTTTCAAAAGACCGACATGCGATAGGGCAGGCACCCGTCCCCGGACTTGCCCCTGCGCCGCACCCCACTATCGTTAACCTTCTAAAAAGGGGATTCGCGTGGCCGATCACATCAACATCCTGAAACTCTGCGTCGGGGCAGACTCCGTCGAAGATCTGCTCAACTGGCAGGCCAGCCAGCGCGCCCGCTGGCCCGCAGGCACCGCCGTCCATGTCACCCGCATGTGGCCCAAGCGCGAGGCCGAGGTGACCGCAGGCGGCAGCCTTTACTGGGTGATCAAGGGTGTGATCCTCGCCCGTCAGCGCATCCTGCGCATGGAACGGGTGCAGGGCAACGACGGCATCCTGCGCTGCGCCCTTGTGCTCGACGCCGAGGTGGTCCGCACAGAAGCCGCCCCCCGCCGTCCCTTTCAGGGCTGGCGCTACCTCGACCCGGCGGAAAGCCCGCGCGACCTGCCCAAAGGGCGCGCGATGGAAGAAACCCTGCCCGCCGGTCTGGCACAGGCCCTCGCCGAAATCGGGCTGTATTGAGGGCGGGACCACAAAAACCTTCAAAAGGTTTTTGGAAAATTCGTTCTGAACGAATTTGAAGCGTCTAATTGACCATCTGTCCGGAAAGTCCAAGTTGTTGCTGCAAGGTGGCCATCGCCTCCCTCGCCGTCCCCCCCCACTCTGCCCCGCGCGCCGCATACAGCGTCGCCTCCGACCGGTGGATCAGGCTGTCCCCCAGCACCTTCAGATGGTTCGCGCGCAGGGTTTCACCGCTCGACGTGATGTCGGCAATCGCTTCGGCGGTCAGGTTGTTTACCGTGCCTTCCGTCGCCCCCTGACTGTCCACCAACTGATAATCCGCCACCCCCTGTGCTGTCAGAAACTCCCGCACCAAACGGTGGTATTTCGTCGCGATCCGCAGGCGGAACCCGTGTTTCCCCCGAAACGCCGCCGCCGCCGCGTCCAGATCATCCAGCGTATCCACGTCGATCCAGGCCACCGGCACCGCGATGATCAGGTCCGCCTGCCCGAACCCCATCCGCGCCAGTTCCGTCACCTGACGGTCCCAGTCCACCAGCCGGTCCTGCACCAGATCGGACCCCGTCACCCCCAGATGAATCCGCCCCGCCGCCAGTTCGCGCGGCACCTCGCCCGCCGACAGCAGCACCAGTTGCACCCCCGCGATCCCGTCCACCGCCCCCGCATATTCGCGGTCCGCCCCCGACTGGCGCATCATGATCCCGCGCGCGCCGAACCAGTCGAACGTCTGTTCCATCAGCCGCCCCTTGGACGGCACCCCGATTTTCAGCATCAGACCGCCCCCCTCAACTGCGCCACCAGACCGGGCCGGATCACGCCGCCCACCGCAGGGATCGACCGCCCCGCCCCCAGCCGCGCCGTCAGCGCATCATAACGCCCCCCGCTCGCCACCGGCGGCAGGTCGGGGTCGGCCGCGTGAAAACTGAACACGAAACCGTCATAGTATTCCAAGGTGTTGCGCCCATGCGCCGCCTCGAACGGCAGGTTTGCCACATCCACACCCCGCGCCGAAAGGGCCTCCAACCTTGTGGCAAAGCGCGCGACCGACGGGGCAATGGCAGGCATGGTTTGCGCAATCTTGTCCAGTTGCTTCAATGCGTCAGGCGCAGCACCAGACACCGCCAAAAGCCCATCCAGCGTCGCCGCCTGACCTGCGTCAATCGGCGCGGCGGCGGCGTCGATCACCAACGCCTCCGCCCGCGCGGCGATGTCCTCCACCGACCGCAGGCCGGTGACCATGCCCGCCTGCGCAATCAGATCGGCCGCACTATCCCGGGACAACCGCTCCAGCAACGCCAGTCGCGCGGCAGGCACCGGAACCCGCCCCGCAAACCGATCCAGCAGCGCCCGGAACCGCCGGGGCCGCCAGACGTGGCGCAGCAGCGCCGCGCGGCGACGCTCCGTTGTCTCAAGCGCGCGAACCGCATCCATCAGAATGCCGATATCCCCCGTCGCCGCCCGCAGCTTCAACGGGGCCAGCAGATCCGCAAACAGCGCGAACACCTCGGCATCCGCCGCCTCCGGCGCGCTCCGGTCGAACACCTCATACCCGACCTGCAGGTATTCCCGCGCACGCGGCCCCAGATGGTCCTGCCGCCGAAACACCTCGCCCAGATAGGTATACCGCGCCGGGTCCGCGCCATGCGCCATATGCGCCTGCACCACCGGCACCGTGAAATCCGGCCGCAGCATCATTTCCCCCAGCAGCGGATCATGCGTGACATACGCCCGCGCCCGGATATCCTCACCGTACAGGTCCAGCAGGGTTTCCGCGGGCAGCAGAATATCCGCATCCACCGGCACCGCCCCCGCCGCCTGAAACGCCGCGAACAGGCGTTCGGCTTCGGCCCTGATCGTGGCTTTGGGGGTCATGACCTTACCCCCCCCCACCCGATCCCTCCCCCACAAGGGGGGAGGGCGGCACGATAAATGGCTGTTGCGCGGGATGACGGTGGAAAACCGGGCCTCACCCCCCCCCTCGTGTAGGAGGATGGGAGGGGGGCCTTACAGCAGTCGGCCAGCGCGATCATTTCCCCAGCATCTTCCGCACTTCCGCCACCAGATCGCCGCGCGGAATTTCCACCTGCGCGGGCCGGTTCTTCCATTCCTCAAGGCTCGCCCCTTCCGCAATCTTCGCCCCCAGGATCAGGTCTTTCAGGATCAGGGTGCCCTTGCCCGCCTCATCCCCGCCCTGAATCACCGCAATCGGGCTGCCGCGTTTGTCCGCATATTTCAACTGGTTGCCAAAGTTCTTCGGGTTGCCCAGATACACCTCCGCCCGGATACCCGCCTGCCGCAACTCCCCCGCCATCCCCATGTAATCCGCCATCCGGTCCCGGTCCATCACCGTCACCACCACCGGCCCCGGCGCATCCCCCCCCGCCCGCCCCTTGGCCCGCAGCGCCGCGAGAAGGCGGTCCACCCCGATGGAAACCCCCGTCGCGGGCACCGACTGGCCCGTGAAGCGCTTGACCAGATCATCATACCGCCCCCCGCCCGCGACCGACCCGAACTGCCGCTTGCGGCCCTTTTCGTCCAGGATTTCAAAGGTGAGTTCCGCCTCGAACACCGGGCCGGTGTAGTAGCCGAGACCGCGGACGACGGAGGGGTCGATGATGATGCGATCGGAGCCGTAGCCTTGGGCGGCGAGGAGGGCAGCGATTTCCTCGAGTTCATCGACGCCCGCGCATCCAACTGGCGAGTCTTTCACAAGTGCTCTGAGAAAT
>JANMDH010000498.1:0-4446 GCA_031376195.1 Gemmobacter sp.
CCCTGACATCGGCGGTGACGCATCCGATCCCCGGGCTGGAAGTGCTGCGCATGGACACGGAAGAGGCCGAAGGCCTGGCAGGCCGCACCCTGCACAGCCGGGTGGAAACCGCCGATTTTGCCCAGGAACTGGTGCATCGCGGCGTGGCGCGGCAGATCATCATGGCGCGTGGCGCGGATGGCAATGTGCTAGCAACGGCAGACCTGCGGCTGTTCGCATCCGCCGCGAGAGTGCAGGTGAAAAGCACGGTCGGCGCGGGTGACAGTTTCGTCGCCGCCTTCGTTCTGGCAATGGCGCGCGGCCAGGGGCCCGAGACGGCCCTTGCCATGGGCTGTGCAGCAGCCAGTGCCGCCGTGATGACGGACGCCACCCAGCTGTGCCGGATCGAGGATGTCGAACGCCTGCTGCCCGAATGCGTGGTAACCGCGGTTTAGGGGGTCCGCTCCTCCACCTTGCGGGCGACGTCGCCCGCAGGGCGGAGGAGCGTGGCGTCAGATCAGACGGCACGGTTCATGGCCCCGGTCGGTCGCGGTGCGGGGCGGGGGTTGAACCCCAACCGCCCCCTACCCCAGATCCCGCCACCGGTTCGCAATCGGATACCGCCGGTCCAGCCCGAATGCCCGTGGCGTCAGCCTTGTTCCCGGGGCCGCCTGAAAGCGTTTGTATTCACTGATATACAGCAGATGCTCCACCCGCCGCACCGTCGCCGGATCATGCCCCTGCGCCACGATTTCCGCCACCGACAATTCCCGGTCCACCAGCCCGTCCAGAATGGCGTCCAGCACCGCATAGGGCGGCAGGCTGTCGTCATCGCGCTGGTTTGCCCGCAACTCCGCACTCGGCGGTTTGTCGATCACGCGGGCCGGGATCACCGCCCCCGCAGGCCCCTTCATCCAGTCGCGGTGGTTGTCATTCCGCCAACGACACGTCTCGAACACCCGCGTCTTGTACATGTCCTTGATCGGGTTGAAGCCCCCGTTCATATCCCCGTAAATCGTACAATAGCCCACTGCCACTTCGGATTTGTTCCCCGTGGTCAGCAGCATCGCCCCGAACTTGTTCGACAGCGCCATCAGCATCACGCCCCGCAGGCGCGACTGGATATTTTCCTCGGTCAGCCCCGGTTCCGTCCCCGCGAACAACGGTGCCAGCGCCGCCCCCACCGCCCCCTGCGCCCCGCTGATCGGCACCGTGTCCAGCCGAACCCCCAGATTGTGCGCCACCTCCGTCGCATCCTCCAGCGACGCAGCCGACGTGAACTCCGACGGCAGCATCACGCAATGCACGTTTTCCGCCCCGATCGCATCCGCCGCAATCGTCGCCACGATCGCCGAATCGATTCCCCCCGACAGCCCCAGCAGCACCTTTTTGAACCCGGTTTTCGCCAGATAATCCGCCGTTGCCATCACGCAGGCCCGATAGTCCGCTTCCCATATCACCGGGACCTGCGCCTTCATCCCGGGCTCCGCCCGCCAGCCATCCGCCCCCCGCGTGAAATCAACATGCGTGATGCAATCATCGAACTGCGGCAGTTGCGCCGCCAATTGCCCCCCCGGGTTCAGAACGAACGACGCCCCGTCGAATACC
Source organism: Gemmobacter sp. (assembly GCA_031376195.1). Lineage (GTDB taxonomy): Bacteria > Pseudomonadota > Alphaproteobacteria > Rhodobacterales > Rhodobacteraceae > JANPIX01. The sequence continues at coordinate 1,588 of JANMDH010000498.1, forward strand.
TGATCATCCTGCCCCCCCGTCATGTTCAGATAGACCAGCGGCAGGCCCGTCTCCACCACCCGCGCCACCATCAGGTTCATCCGCACCCCCGGCTTGCCCCGGTGATACGGCGACCCGTTCGGGATCAACAGAATCTCCGCCCCCGTCTCGGCCAGGGTTTCCGCCACATCCGGGTGCCAGCTGTCCTCGCAGATCGGCGTTCCGATGCGCAGCGGGCCGATGCGGTACGGCCCATGCACGTCCGACGCCGAAAAAACCCGCTTTTCGTCGAAAACCCCGTCATTCGGCAGATGATGTTTCAGGACCACCGTCTGCACAGCCCCCCCATTCAGCACGTAATACGCGTTGTACAGCTTGCCATCCTTCACATGCGGCCCGCCGATGCCCAGCGCCGGGCCATCCGCGCAATCCAACGCCAGTCCCGCAATCGCGTCTTCGGCCGCTGCCTGAAAGGCGGGCTTCATCACCAGATCCTGCGTCTGATACCCCGTGATGAACATCTCGGTCAGGGCCACCATTTGCGCACCCGCCGCCTTGCCTGTCGCCCAGGCCGCCCGCGCCTTGGCGGCATTCGCGGCAAAATCGCCGACCGTGGGGTTTAACTGCGCCAATGTCAGGCGAAAGCTGTCGGCCATGATCCCCGTCTTTCCTGTCGTACATCCCATCGCTGATCTAGCAGAACCAAGCCCGAGGGAAAGGCGCAAGCGTGATCCGCCCGCGTCAGACCGACCCGGTGCCAGACGAACCCCACGCTTGTCAGGCCGGGGGGCGCGGGTCTAGGGTTCGCCCGGGGCGCGTGCGCGACGGCTGAAACGATTTGGAGGGCGGATATGACGGGACGCATTCTTGCTGCAGCATTGCTGATCGGGCTGGGCCTGCCGGGCGGGGCCGGGGCGCAGGCGACGGGCGAGGTCATTTCCAAGCAGTATGATGACGGCAGCGTCTATGAAGGCACGTTCAAGGACGGCTTGCAGGACGGCACAGGCACCTACCGCCTGCCCAACGGCTATGAATACACCGGCGCATGGGTCGCGGGCGAAATCAAGGGGCAAGGCACCGCGCGATTCCCCAACGGATCGGTCTATGAAGGCACGTTTGCCAAGGGCAAACCTGCAGGCAAGGGCAAGATCACCTTTTCGGATGGCGGATCGTACGAAGGGGATTGGGCCGAAGGCCAGATGACGGGCACGGGAACCGTCCGCTATGCCGACGGGTCGGTCTATGCGGGCGCGGTCGTTGCGGGCGTGCATGAAGGCACGGGCAAACTGACCAGCCCGGGCGGGACGATCTATGACGGGTCGTGGGTCAAGGGCGTCAAGGAAGGCGCGGGCCGGATCACCTATCCCGATGGGACTGTCTATGACGGCGGCTTTGTGGCGGGGGCACGGGTCGGCAAGGGCACGCTGATCCTGCCGGACGGGCTGACCTATGTGGGGGACTGGGCCGAGGGGCAGATCAACGGAACCGGCACCCTGACCCAGGCGAACGGCGACATTTACGAAGGCACGCTGGTGAACGGATTGCGGCAGGGCAAGGGACGGATGACCTATGCCAACGGATCGGTGTATGACGGCGAATTTGCGGCAGACAAACGCGAAGGTCAGGGCGTGTTTCGCGGAACAGATCGTTTCGCGTACGAAGGCCAGTGGGTGGCGGGCCGGATGGAAGGCGTGGGCCAGATCACCTATCCCGACGGCGCGGTGTATGAGGGGGCGGTAAAGGCGGACAAGGCCGAAGGTCAGGGGCGCATCATCTATGCCGATGGCACGGGGTATGAAGGCAACTGGCAGGCCGGGGTGATCAACGGCACGGGGCGCGCAACCTATGCCGAAGGGGTGGTGTACGAAGGCACGTTCAAGGCGGCCAAGCCGGACGGGGCCGGGGTCATGACCTATCCGTCGGGGTATCGCTATGACGGGCAGTGGGTGGCGGGGGAACGTCAAGGCAAGGGCACAGCGACCTATGCGGACGGATCCGTCTATGCGGGCGACTTCGTGGCAGGCGCGCGGGAAGGTCAGGGCGAATTCATCATGCCGGACGGGTTCAAATATGCTGGCGCGTGGAAAGCGGGCGAGATCGACGGCAAGGGCGTCGCCACCTATGCGAACGGCGATGTCTATGACGGCATGTTCGCGGCGGGCAAACGCCAGGGCGACGGCGTGATGAAATACAAGACGGGTCAGGAAACGGCCGGGATCTGGACCAACGGCGTGCTGACCGCCCCAGCGGCAGCAGTGGCCCCGGAGGCGGGTGGGGCGGCGGCCCCGGCAGAGGGTGCTGCGGCTGCGGCCGGGACCAACCCATAAGGCGGGGGTCACCCCGCCAGCTTTTCACCAAAACAATGCGCCGACCCACATCCTGCGCGGCGGTGGGTTGGGACATTGCACATACCGAACCCGATTCGCACAAACCGGTTAACGCGGTCCGGCCACCTTGCGTGTATGTACGGAAAAAATACGGAAAACATACGGATGCCATACGCAAAGAATACGTCACATTTTTCACTAAATCAACGGGTTACACCACCGGACGCACCAAATCGGCAAATGGGGTCGCTAAACCCCCTCCCCCGCCTCCATCCGCGCCAGAAACGCGTCGGCATCGGCCAGCACCCGCGTCTTGTGTCCGGTTTCCATCTTGTCCCAGGTCCGGTACATCTGACCCATCCGGGGATTGCCCTGAAACCGGTCACGGTGCCGCATCAGGAAATGCCAGTAAAGCAGATTGAACGGGCAGGCCTTCGGCCCCGATTTTTCCTTGACCGAATAGGCGCAACCGCCGCAGTAATCCGACATGCGGTCAATGTAAGCCCCTGAACTGACATAGGGTTTTGACCCCACCACACCCCCGTCGGCAAAC
>JANMDH010000518.1:0-3419 GCA_031376195.1 Gemmobacter sp.
GTGAAGTATCGGCACAATCGCGGCGGATGGCTTGTCATCCATTCTGCGCGGTAAAAACTGGGTGGCCGTGTCAGGCCGTTGTTCGACGAGCCGGTTGCGGGCGATCAGAGTGCGATTGTGATCGAAGGAGGGATTAAACAGGGCGAAAATATTGGTAACATGCGTGGCATTCACAGGAAAATCCTTGTGCTTTGCCATCAGGTTGTCGTGGCAGCGCCCTGAAATCAGGGTAACCTATGACTACAACCAACGCGCTTGTGCGCCGATGGTTCCCGTCGCGACGCGCGATTTGTGAAAAAAGATCCCGGTGCGCGGGAAAGCGAGGCGCAAGATCATAAAACGCGGCAGAAAATGGCACGGGCCGGCCCACCTGTGGTGGCCAATGTCCAAGGCTGTGTCCGGGGACTGATCATGTATCTTCCGCCTCAGGTGCTTTCCTGCCTGTTCTGGGCATCAATTTGCCGAGAGCGTTGTTTGATCAAGGCTGGTGTGAATATTCTTTAGTTTCGCTGGCACATTCAAGTTGGGCGGCACTGTCGGGCGTTCGTATTCGGGAGTTATGACGCGGTTGGGCAGGGCCATAGGCTGGCCATCCGGCGTGTAACGCGGTATCTTTGAAAAAAATGAATGGAGGCTTCGATGATGCGTTCCCTGATCGTTGGCATGGCGCTGTTGGCCAGCCCTGCGAGCGCCTATCTGGCGCAGAACAACTACATCGTGCGGGACCTTGGCAACGGGCAGTTCGAGGTGCAGGTCAAGGGCGGTCTGTCGGCACCTGCCGCATGGTGCGCGATGGGCGATTATGCGATGCGTTATCTGAACCTTCCACCGGCGACGCCCATCTGGCGGGTGTCGGAACCGCCGCGCCGTCAGGGGCAGACGATTGTGTTTGCCCTGACGGGTGAGGGGGCGGCCAGCAAAACCGGGCTGGTCATACTGAACGAAACCGATGCGTCGCTGAGCGCCGGTTTCGCACAGGAATTCTGCTGGAACCCCAACACGCTGGATTGAGCGTTCAGGCCAGATTGGCCTGAAAGAACGCAATCGTGCGATCCCACGCCAGATTTGCGGCAGCCTCGTCATAGCGGGGGGTGCTGTCGTTGTGAAAGCCGTGGTTGGCCCCCGGATAGATATAAGCCTCATACTTCGTGCCCGCCGCTTTCAGCGCGGCCTCAAACGCGGGCCAGCCTTCGTTCACGCGGGTGTCCAGTTCGCCGTAGTGGATCAGCAGGGGTGCCTTGATCTTGGGCACATCGGCGGCATCGGGCTGGCGCCCGTAGAACGGCACCGCGCCGCCAAGTTCGGGATAAGCGACCGCCGCCGCATTGGCGACACCGCCGCCATAGCAGAAACCGGTGATGCCGACCTTTCCGGTGGAGCCGGGATCCGTCATCAGGACTTCGACGGCGGCAAAGAAATCGTTCATCAGTTTGGTGGGATCGACCGTGGATTGCAGTTCGCGGCCCTTTTCATCGTTGCCGGGATAGCCGCCGACGCTGGTCAATCCATCGGGGGCAAAGGCGAGGAAGCCTGCTTTGGCCAAACGGCGGGCGACATCTTCAATATACGGGTTGAGGCCGCGATTTTCGTGGACGACGACAACGGCGGGCAATGGCGCGGTGGCGGTTGCGGGGCGGACACGGTAGGCGCGGACCTCGCCGTGGCCGTTGGGTGAGGGGTACATGACATATTCGCCGATGATGTCGGGGTCGTTGAAGCTTATCTGTTCGGCCATGGCGTAATCGGGGCTCATCAGGCCCAGGATGGCCACGGCGGTCAGGCGGCCCACGGCATATTTCCCCGCACGATCCAGAAACTGGCGCTTGGTGATCTTGCCATGGGCATAGAAGTCGTAAAGTTCCAGAAGTTCAGGCGCAAAGTCCTTCGCGGTCATGCGGGTCATCGGTTTCTCCTAAATCTGGTTGGGTGGGGAAAGGTTAACCCATTCCCCGCCCTTGTCAGATCACGGGTGCGTCAACCGGGCGACATCACCTCGGCCAGTTTGACGGCCCGCCCTTCTGCCACCGATTTCAGGGCGGCTTCGGCCATGGCGAGGGCGATCATGCCGTCGCGGCCATTTGGGGCGGGGGCGGTGCCTTTCGTGACAACGGCGATGAAGGCCGCGATTTCGGCGGCATAGGCGTCGGTGTAACGGGTCATGAAGAAATCGTGCAGGGGCGGGCGGGTGTAGCCATCCGCCGTTGCAATCTCGACGCTGACAGGGCGCTGATTTTCGGCACTTATGGCGCCTTTGGAGCCATGCACCTCGATCCGCTGATCATAGCCATAGGTGGCGCGGCGGGAGTTGGAGATCACGCATTGCTTGCCACTTGCCGTGCGCAGGATGATGCTGGCGCTGTCGAAATCGCCGAGTTTGCCGATTTCCGGGTCGATCAGGACGGAGGCCGTGGCCATCACACTGTCCACGTCTTCGCCGAGCAGAAAGCGGGCCATGTCGAAATCATGGATTGTCATGTCGCGAAAGATGCCGCCGGATTGGGTGATATAGGATGGCGGCGGCGCGCCGGGATCGCGCGAGGTGATGGTGACCATTTCCACGTCGCCAATGCGGCCTGCATCAATCGCGGCGCGGACGGCCATGAAGTGGGGATCAAAGCGACGGTTGAAGCCCACCATGAGTTTTGCCTTGGTCTGTTCGACGACGGCGAGGCATTCCTTGACACGGGCAAGCGACAGATCAATCGGCTTTTCGCAGAAGATCGCCTTTCCGGCGCGGGCAAAGCGTTCGATCAGATCGGCGTGGGTGGTGGTGGGGGTGCAGATGACGACGGCATCGATGGATTTGTCGGCAAGGATCGCGTCAATCGTGCTGACGGCACAGCCATACTGATCAGCGATGGCCTGTGCGGCGGCAGGCATCGCGTCGGCGACGGCCACAAGCTTGGCCCCCGCATCGTTGGTGATTGCGCGTGCATGCACCCTGCCGATGCGGCCCGCGCCCAAAACCCCGAAGTTGACTGTCATGTTCTTTATCCTTTAGGGCGCCGGCGCGCCTGATTTTCGTGGACTTTCCATCGAGTCCTGAAATAGAACTTTTATTCTGATTCACGGGTGTGTCCAGAGTGTCCGTTACAGAATCGAAGGCGACAATGTCGTATAAAGACGCCCCGGCGACGATGGAAGAGTTTCAGGCGCGGCTGGTGGCCCTGTCTGAAAGCCTGCCCAAACGATTGCTGCAATGTGCGGATTACATCGCTTTGAATACGGACCGGATCGCGCTTTCCACGGTTGCGGAGTTGTCAGCGGCGGCGGGGGTGCAGCCTTCGGCCTTCATGCGGTTCTGTCAGATTTTGGGGTTTTCGGGTTTTTCGGACATGCAGCGGCTATTTCGCGGCAGTGCGGGCCATCGGTTTGCGGATTACACGACGCGGCTTGAAAATCTGCGGGCGGGGGGGGCA
>JANMDH010000537.1:0-6920 GCA_031376195.1 Gemmobacter sp.
ACCTTCTTCTATTACAAACGTGCTGCCTTGGTACTCCTTAATTTCCATCTAATTTACACCTTTTTCGAATTTAACGATGCTAACCGGGTCGGTAGACCCGCCGCCAGCTTCGTCATCATCATCGCCCGGCGCGTCATCGTCTTCGCCATCTTCGTCTTCGTCGTCGTCGTTGTCGTCGTCCGACCCGTTGTCGTCATCTTCGTCTTCATCGTCGTCGTCGCCGCCGTGATCGCCGTCATCTTCGTCATCAGCATCATCTTCGTCGTCATCGCCTTCGTCGTCTTCATCTTCGTCATCATCATCATCATTGTCGTCGCCGTCATCATCGTTGTCGCCGCCGCTGCCGCTGTTGCCATCATTACTGCCTTTGGCCAGCGCATAGGCAGGGGCGATGCTGATCATCGCCGTCTTGGTGTCAAAATTCACCGTGATCGGCGCAAGGGCCATCATGGCCGTGCTGCAGGTCAGCGCCATCAGCGTGGACGGCTTCATCAAACGGATAATCATCGAACTCTCCTTCGGTTGGCCCGCTGCATGGTGCGGGAATGACCCAAGCTTGCAGCAATCCCCGCAATGCCCAATCCCCCCCGGACCCATGGCTGCCGCCGCCCGACCAACGCAGACTTACCCTAAGACCAAAGCCGCCACATTTCATCGGACCAAGGTCGGGGAAAGAGGGCGATTATGGTGTTTGAGGCGATGCACGGCGCGAAGGCGGCCGTGTGGTGGACTGATCTGCGGTGGGCGCAGGTAATGGCGTCACGCCGCCCTGAACGTTGCCTGCACTCGCGCGTAGCTCCGTCGGTTCATCGTCTGTCCCTTTTTTGGGTCGGATTCTGATCCTGGCTGACAAAAATTCTTGTTCGCGGGTCAGTGGGATAGCCGGGATTCGTGGTCATCCGACCCTGCTAATCGCAGCGTGTTGAAAAAAGAAAGGCGGCCAGAGGCCGCCTTTCCCTGGTTCTGACCGAACAACGTCAGTTGTCTGAGGCGTTCATTTCCTCATGCTCGCGCATCCGGGTCGACACGATGCTGAACCACGTCCCATCGGAGCGTATGTCGGCGAGTCCCTGGTTGATCATACCCATGTAGGCCTTGCCGTTGGGATTGTTCTTCGGGATGAAGACATGGCTTGTTACAATGCCAGCCAAGGGCATGATTTCCTTGACGTTATCGCTGATCTTAAGGGTGGCGATATCTGCTTCGGCAGGCAGGGCGTCAAATGTCACGACATCGACCTGATCATCTTCGAGAGCGCGCCAGCAGTCGACTTGCGTGGGCGGAACCAACATTGTCACCGCTGGTTCGACAAGACCCTGAGCTTCAAGGTCGAAGGTGAACCAGCCTTCGGGGCGGCAGAGGCGTTTGCCTTTCAGGTCATCGTAGGTTGCGGCGCTGCTCGCCGCATTGCCGGGTTTGGCATAATAGCCGACCGCGATCTCGAACAACGGGTCGGATGCGTCGAAATCCGTGCAGCGTGCCTTGGTTCCCTCGCTGTAAAGATCCATTTTGTTGCAGTCTGGCAGAAACCATGGAAAGCCGGCGTCAAAGGCACCTGACGGCAGAAGTTCGGTCAAGTGTGCGCCCCAGTCGTTGATGACGGTGAACTTGATGTCTTGATCCGCATCGCCGCGCGCCATGGCCGCTGTGATGATTTCGACCATCATGCCGCCGCCCGGAAGTTTTTCGTCGACAAAGGGTGCGTAGTTGCCGCCCGTCAGGAATTTGAGGGTCGCAAGATCGACGGGAGCGGCTGTGACTTGCGGGATCGGCTCGACTGCGGGTTCGACTGCGGGTTCAACAATCGCCTCGACCACGGGTGCGGCGATGGCTTCAACCACCGGGTCGGTTTCAGCGACGGCGTCGGTGGTGGGCTCAGAGCCGTCCGCGCAAGGGATGGTCAGCTTCATGCCGACTTCGATGATGTTGGGATTGGACAGGACGTTGCGGTTGGAGGCATAGACGCCTTGATAGCCGTTTGACACACCGGCAGCGTTGGCAATCTGGCTGAGTGTGTCGCCGGGTCTGACGGTGTAGACCGAGCAAAGATCCTGTGCGCTGGCGGCCGTTGTCATGAGGGCGATGGCAAGCGCTGTGGGTCCGAAGGCGTTTTTTGGGGGGAGAAGGTGAAAGCCCATTCTGGTTTTCCTCTTGGCAGTTGAAAGAAATGACATTCGCGTCAGGATAGAAAATAATCTGGTGTGGAATTGTGGTCACTCCATGGCAAAACCCTAATAAATCAACGATTTTACGCCAAAAGTTGCTAATTTCAAAGTGATATGAGAGCAACGATTACTTGAGGCGACATACGACCTGAGGTTGCGGGGATACAGAGGGCCAGCGCCCTAGTCCTGCGCAGTTGCCGTGGCACTGACGGCGTCGATCAGATCTGCGCCGAGCGTGACCTTCGCCCGGTCGATGATCGGCAAGACGAGGCTGCAAAAGGCGGCGCGTTCGTCGGGGGTGAGGTCAACAATCCTGGCATCAAGGGTGGAGATCAGCGCCACCGAAGGCGGACCAGCGTTGGCGCGAGCGAGAGCGAAACCCTAGCTATCCTGTGGCGCGTGAATTGCGGCTGGGCCGACAAGTTGGCGGGTGCCGGTGGCGACGGTACCATACGCCGTCAGGCCATCCTTGGCGATATCGGCCAAAAGGCGTGCTGCCCAGGCGGATTCAAGATAGTTGGTTACATGCAGCGGGCTGTCGAAAAGAAAGGGCAGATCGATCAGCGCAAGGTTTGGCGCGGTGCCGTGGAGGACTTCGGCAGTTGGTGCGGCGAACCCAGCTTCGCCCGTTTTCAGCGCGGCGATGAGAGCATCGTCGTTGCCGAAAAGGCTGGCATCAGGGTGTACGGTGATGCAACAGCGGCCCTGAAGGGCAGTATTTCCAGCCTTGGCAAACGCCTGGGCAGTGGCACCTTCGGTTGTGCCTCCCAAGGGCACGGCAAGGCTGAAGCGCAGATCAGTCTCGCCAGCATCACAGGCGGTCTGTGCCGCGACCGTTGTGGCGATTGCGATCAGAAAACTTGCGGGAATGCAGCGGAACACGGGCGCAGAAAATGACTTGATCACTATGCGTCGTCCCGTACCCAGATTTCAACGCGGCGGTTGATGGCGCGATCCGCGTCGGTGTCGTTGCAGGAGAGCGACATGAGTTCGCCGTAGCCTGTGGGCGTCAGCCGGACTTTATCAGCCAGGCCGGGGTATGCTTGCAGCAGTGCGGAAATCACCTGTTCGGCCCGCTCCTGTGACAATTCACGGTTCAGGGCGTTATCACCGACAGTGTCGGTAAACCCGAGAAACAGAACCTCTTTGTCGGAATAGGCCGGGTCGGAAAGAAGCGCGCCAAGCCGGTCGAGATCGATCAGGGCACGGGCGTTCAATTTGTCAGTGCCGGTCTCAAAGCGGAAGGTGGACGAAAGGTGCCGGGCGCTGGCGAGAGAGTCTGCCATGCTGCGGCGCTGATCCTGCAGGGCAGGATCGGTGCCCACCAACATCGCGGCTGCAAGGCGCAGTGTCTGCTGGTCAGGCTGTTCGGTGATGATTGCCTGATCGACGAACCCGGCATCGACCACGTCAACCTGCGCGCCGTCCGAGCGAAGGAAATCCAAAAAACCCTGTGCATAGTCTGGCATCGGCTTTTGCGTGCGGTAGAGGTAAAGCTGACGGGTCAGCGGGTATTCTTCCGTCTTCACGGTGAAGGGGTTCGGCAGGGCTTCAACGCCGCAGGTGCCCCGAATAGCCACGGGGCGGGCGGGGCCTTCGTTGCCGATCCGGGCATAGCCGATACCCGTTGGATCCTTGGCGACAGCTTCGGCAACGAGATCGTCTGAGCCGAGAAGTTTGACGGTCGGGGTGACCTCAAGGTTGTTTGGGCGCATCACGAGAGACTCCAGCACTTCGGCGGAGCCGAGATCCGGCGTGCTGGTGTAGAGGGTGATCGGTCCGTTTAGCCCCCCGAGATCGGACCAGTTGGTGATCTGACCGGCGAAGATTGAGGCTGCGTCGGCGACGGTGATGGAGCGAACAGAATTGGAGGGGTGCGTCAGAAAGACCAACCCATCGAAGGCGATGATCTGCTCCAGCGCTGGGGTATGCAGATCGCCGAGGTCAAGACTTTTGGCGGCGCGCACTTCGCGCGTCAGGGCGCGGCGGTCGGATAGGGCCATTTCGGCAGCGCCTTCCAACAGCGCGCTGATCCCGTCCGATGACGCTGTGGGCATGATCTTGATGGCGGACGCTTCCCCCGAGCCACTGCCGATGAGTTCCGCCAGCAAGCCACCGTCCAGTGTTTCAAGCATGGTCATCTCGCCACCCTGCTGCCCGGCATAGTTTCGCAGAAGGATCGGCAAGAGGTCGACGCCAAGGGCGCGGTCACCGGCGATGTTAACGACCGCCAATGGTGCGGACCCTTCCGGACAAGCCGCACCGACACAGGAGACGGTGTCGCGCCGGATGGTGACGACGCCGAGGTTGGAGTCGATAACGAAGGAGTCTTCGGTGACTTCGGCTAATTCGCCGGTGACGGAATATGTCCCATCATTGGTGGTCAGGGTCACCGGTTCGGCCCGGGCCGCCGTGGCAAGGAATGCGAAACCCAAACATCCGGCGGCCAGTCGGTTCAGGAGGGGGTGGGACATGCTCGTTTTCCAATCTAGGGTCTGTTTCGTGCGGCAGCACGCTGTGCCGTTAGTGAACGGAAAATCAAACGTGATCCTCTCGTAGAATAAGGGCCCCGTCTGACCCCGTTAAGAAGTATTGCTGAAGGGTCGGTCACCCATTTGGCCGCCCGTCTTACTGCCGGGCCAATGGCATTCGGACTGACATCGGCTTTTTGTTGCGCAAGACATCGAAGGTCGCCTCGGGAAGGGATTTGAAGGCGAGAAGGTCGATGACGACTTCAAAGCTATCTGGACCGTCGATGATCTTGCCGACGTTTGTTTCACCGAGGATCACATCGTCGGGCAGAATACCGTTCTGATCCGAGAAGGTGATCATTTCGACGATGCTGCGCCATTGGCCATCGACCACTTCTGTGCGGATGGTCGTTCCGTTCTTCAGCGTTACCATGCGCGTGGTCGGGGCGACGAGTGTGGCCTGCTCGAAGGGGGTGTTATCGGTGGCGCGGATGCGCACCGAGGCCGACGTCAGGCCATATTCATCCGGCGTTGTGGAAACGCCCATCAGTTTTTCGATGGCGGTGTCATCCGCTACCCATTCGCCGTTGATGGCATAGATCGTAACACCTCGGGCGATCCAGGCGTCACTGTCCGATCCGGGGCGGGCATTGGCGACGACCTCTGTGATCACGGGGAAGGTGTCGCCGTCGATTTTGCGCGGTTCAGTGACGAAGGGCAGGCTGTAATCCCAGCGGACTTCGGTGAACTGGTCATCAAGGACGGGCGTGTCGGCCAGTGCGGGACGCGGCTTGATGGCGGCCAGCGCTGCAGTGCGGGCCTCAAGGGCGGCACGGGCGGCGGCGGCGGCTTTTTCGACCTCGGCAGCAAGGCGTGCTTCTTCCACTGCTTTGGCAGTGGCCTCAGCCTCGGCAGCAAGGCGTGCTTGTTCCGCGGCTTGGGCGGCTGCTTTGGCTTCAACTGCGAGGCGTACTTGTTCCTCTGCCTTGGCGGCGGCTTTGGCCTCGGCGGCGAGGCGTGCTTGTTCTTCGGCTTGGGCGGCAGCTTTGGCGGCGCGGCGCGCTTCTTCCTCAACCTTAGCGGCGGCTTCGTCGGCAGCGGTGATCGTTGCGGCATCGGTCGCGGTCGGGTCTGCCACATCCGCAGTCGCAGCAGTTTCGACGATTGGTTGCTGACCGTCCTTTACAAACATCCACATCCCAAGGCCAATAACCAGTGCGGCGGTGACCGCAGACCCGATCAGGATCGGACGCGTGGAGGGTTTGGACGTCGCAACCGGCGAGGCGATGTTCGGTACAAGGCGTGATTGCGGCTTGGCCTGACGGGCGGTGATCGCCTGGCCTTCGCGGATCAGTTTCAGCCAGTTCGTGGCGGTGTCGATCCGATCCCTTGGCGAAACCTTCAGGGCCTTGTCGATGGAGGCCAGAAAACCCGGCGGATAGCCGTCGAAGCGACCGGCAAGGGGTTGGTAAGGATCAGCATTGCCGTCCTGTACAGCGGCCAGCCGACGCTGATTTTCGGGCGGCGCGTTGCCCGCGATGACGTGATAAAAAGTCGCGCCAAGCGAATAAAGGTCAGAATAGGGTCCCTGCGCCGACCCGGCCAGATAGAATTCCGGCGGGGAATAGTCGCCCTTCATGACCGGGCGGGCCGTGCGCGCGCGACGGTCGTCCGACAGCGGTTCGCTGGCCGCGCCGAAATTGATCAGGATCGGCCCCTTGTACGGGTCGATCACGATATTGTCCGGCGAAATATAGCGGTGCAACATGCCAGCCTGATGGAGGAACTCCACCGCGCCCAAGCTCTTTTGCAGCATTTCGACGATCTCGTTCGCCATGAAGGAGTGATCCGGGGAGTCCAAATTCTCCCCCAGATTTTTGCCGTTGGCATGGTCGATTGCCATGTAGACGGTTTCATTATCCTCAAAGACCTGATGCACGCCGACGATATTCGGATGGACCAGATTTGCCATCTTGTGCGCCTCAGCCAGGAACAGGCGAACAATGGAACGGTACTTATCCTGATCGGCGGGGGTGCGGGCGCACACGACGGTTTCGCTGCGTCGGCAGATGGCGTTTGGAAAGCACTCCTTGATCACGATCGTGCGGTCGAAAGCGTCCTTGGCGAGATAGCTTATGTCGAACCCGCTGCTGTTGAGGAAGTTGATGATGTTCAAAACGTCGAGCGGCGAAATCTCGCCATCGCGATTGATGTCCAACCGATCGCTGTCCGACACCGTTTGCGTCAAGCTGACGCTGACCTCGCTCTTCTGACCTTGCAAGTG
>JANMDH010000004.1:0-3446 GCA_031376195.1 Gemmobacter sp.
GCCCCTTCGATACGGTCGAACGGATGTGATACGGTCAGCATCTCCAACTGATCTGCAGGCACGTCGCGCAGGCGGCGATACATCGTCGGGTCCAGTTTCGCCTGAACGAATGCCGCTTCAGCAAGTTTGTCTGCGATCAGATACTTCACCCCAATGATGACGGCACTTTCCTGCGGGCGACCGGTCACCTCGTACAGCCCATAACTGATGGCCGGGTTAAACGCGACGGCTCGGTTCTGCGGAATCGTCCACGGTGTTGTCGTCCAGATGACAACGCGGGCGTTTACCAGATCGGCGGCCAAAGTGGCGCCCTCGCCGCCTGTGGTGCGTGTCTTGAACGCCACCCAAACCTGATGGCTCGTGTGGTCGTGATACTCCACCTCAGCCTCGGCGAGTGCTGTCTTTTCCACCGGCGACCACATCACCGGCTTGGACCCCTGATACAAACTCCCGTTCATTACGAACTTCATGAACTCCGCCGCGATCACCGCTTCGGCGTGGTAGTCCATGGTCAGATACGGGTCCGCCCAGTTGCCGGTCACGCCCAGCCGCTTGAATTCAACCCGCTGAATGTCGATCCAGCCTTCCGCAAATTTGCGGCATTCCTGGCGGAAGGCCACGATATCCACGTCGTCCTTGTTCAGGCCCTTTGCCCGATATTGCTCCTCGATCTTCCACTCAATGGGCAGGCCGTGACAATCCCAGCCCGGCACATAGCGCGCATCGCGCCCCATCATCTGCTGGCTGCGCACAACCATGTCCTTCAACACCTTGTTCAGCGCATGCCCGATGTGCAGATGCCCGTTCGCATAGGGCGGGCCGTCATGCAGCGTAAAGGGCGTGCGGCCGGTTTTTTCGCGCAGGCGGTCATAGATGCCGATCGCCTCCCACCGGGCCAGCCAGTGCGGTTCGCGGGCGGGCAGGCCCGCGCGCATCGGGAAATCGGTTTCGGGCAGAAAGACGGTGCTGGAATAATCCGGGGCGGTTGTGGTGTCGGCGCACATGGGGCGGCATCCTGTAGGGTCAAGGGGAAGGACAAAAGGGATCAGTCCCGGCGGCGGACCCGTTCTGGATCAGCGCGCCGGGCCGGTAATTCGTATCTGTGAACCCAGACCCATCAGCATCGGCCGCGTTATAGGGGGCCGCGCGCAGGGCGACAAGGCCCCCCCGCAGCGCCCATCCGCCCTAACGGCAGTACGGCCCGCGCCCGCCTGCGGTATCGAAATGCAGGTGATCTTCGTGATACCCGTCCGATCCCGGCCCCAGCGTCGTGTTGAACACCCCGCAGGCCGCCTTGTGCGCCGCCTTGATCAGCCGCCCTTCCGCCTTGGTCCGCCAATCTCGCGCGATGCTGACCAATTCGCCGCTGGCCAGCACAAAGCCCGAAATGTCGATGGCCTTGCCCTTGCCGTGTTCGCTGATCTTGCCGCCCTTGATGTTGTTGCGCGGACGGCAGACGTAATGCCCCGCCACCTGCAACTGCACCACCGGGTCGCCGCTGAACTGCGGCTGCAGGCCCTGCTGGACCCACGCATTAAGGGCGCGGGCGGTACTGCAGTCAATCGTCGCCGCCTCGGACAGTTTCACGCCTGAAATTGACGTGACCTGAACCGGTTCCTCCACGCCACAACCGCGAATTCGCCCGATGATCGGCGCAATCGTCTGGCCCCGGATCGACGGATCGCCGCAGACCGACCCCTTTTTGCCCACGACGCCTTGCTTGCCCGGCAGAACCCGCACCACGGCGGCGGGAATAACCTCTGCCTCAGGCGCAGCGCGGCGCTGCAACGCCGGGCGCGGTTCGGGTCGCAGGCTGCGCGACAACGCGGCGGGGACGGATGGCGTGACAACGACCGCAGCAGTCACGACAGCCAGCCCCTCAGGCCGAAACCGGGGGCGCAGGAACAACGGCGCGGCTTGCCCCGAGGTGGAAACCGATAGCACCGGGTTTTCCAGCGGCAGAATCACCGATTGCGCCGCGGACTGCCGGACCGAGGCAAAAAAATCTCGGGCGGCGGCGGCCAGGGCCGCGCGCAATCCCGGATCAACCGGCATCGCGTCAACAGCCGCCACCATAGCCCGGTCCGCAGTCAACGCGGCAGGCACGGATTGCAGCGCGGCGGGCCGTCCCAACGGCCGCAGGTCCTGCACCGGGGCAAGGCCTGCGTCCGCCACCGTCACAGGCCGCGCCATCGGGCGCAGATCGGCCATCGCGGATCCCGCGAACAGAACCGCCGCCACCGCCGTGCACACCAAACCGATCTTCATCCCGTCACTTTCCCCCCCGGCGCTTTCGGGCCACGCCCGAAATCCGGTTCCGCCGTATCCTGACCCGCCTCGATGATCCCGCGCCGGATCGCCCTTGTCCGCGTGAAATAGCTGTGCAGGTGATCCCCGTCGCCCAGCCTGATCGCCCGCTGCAGCGCGAACAATTCTTCCGTGAACCTCCCCAGTATATCCAGCGTTGCGTCCTTGTTCGTCAAGAACACATCGCGCCACATGGTAGGGTCACTGGCGGCAATCCGCGTAAAGTCGCGAAAACCCGTCGCCGAATACTTGATCACTTCGCTGTTCGACACCCGCCGCAAGTCATCCGCGACCCCCACCATCGTGTAGGCAATCAGATGCGGCGTATGGCTGACCACCGCCAGAACCAGATCATGGTGCGGCGCATCCATCGTGTCGACATTCGCCCCCATCGCCACCAGAAATTCCTGCAATTTCCCAAGTACCTGGGCATCCGTATCCGGCAGCGGCGTCAACAGCCACCACCGGTTCTGGAACAGCGTCGCAAACCCCGAACGTGGCCCCGAATATTCCGTCCCCGCCATCGGGTGGCCCGGAATGAAATGCACACCCGCAGGCATATGCGGCGACACCGCGTCGATCACCGCCTGCTTGACCGACCCCACATCCGTGACCGTCGCCCCCGCCGCCAGATGCGGCCCGATCTCGGCCGCCACGTCCCCCATCACCCCCACAGGCACCGCCAGCACCACAAGGTCAGCCCCCTGCACAGCCTCTGCCGCCGTCCCGCACACCCGGTCGCACAGCCCGATCTCCAGCGCGGTGGCCCGCGTCTCCGGCGTTTTCGCATACCCCACGATCTCGCCCGCCAGACCGCCCGCCCGCATCGCATGCGCCATCGACGACGCGATCAGCCCCAGCCCGATCAGCGCGACCCGGTTGTAGATCGCAGCCTTTCCTGCGCGCATCATTCCCGCGCGCCCTTGAACTGCGCCACCGCATGCGCCACCCGGCGACAGGCCGCCTCGTCCCCCACCGTGATCCGCAGGCAATGCGGCAGTTTATACCCCGCCACCCGCCGCACGATCAGGCCCTGCGATTGCAGATGCACATCGCACGCCTCTGCCTCTTCCACGCTCGCAAATCGCGCCAGCACAAAATTCGCCATCGACACATCCGACGGCACCCCGTGTTCCGCC
>JANMDH010000097.1:0-2292 GCA_031376195.1 Gemmobacter sp.
CCTCGCTCGCGCCATCGCCCGTCAGGGCGGATGAGCAACCTATAAAGCGCCCCCCGAAAGCCGCACGATCCGCACATCGTTCCCCTTGGCCGACAGCGCAATCTCACCCCGGCACAGCCGCATCGCGTCTTCGCCGAACGCCTCCATCCGCCAGCCGTGCATCAGCGGCAGATCCCGCTCGCCCCCCGCAATCGCATCCAGATCGGATGTGGACGCGATCAGCCGTGCCGCCACGCCCAATTGTTCCGCCTTCGCCTTCAGCAGCACCCGCAGCAGATCGGCCAGCGCCGGGTTCACCTGCAGCTGTTCCCGGCTCAGGTCCGGCTTCGGCATCTCATCGGGCTTCATCTCCAGCCCTTCTTTCACCGCCGCCAGAATCCCGTCCGCAATATCGCCCCGCCGCGCCTCGCGCAGCAAAAGGCGTGATTTCCCCAGATCATCGTGGTTCAGCGGCCGACTCGAGGCCAGTTCCAGCAGCGCATCATCCTTCAGAATACGTGACCGAGGCACATTCTGCGTCTGCGCATGACGTTCCCGGAACCGCGCCAGCGCCTTGACCATCGCAAGGAACCGCCCGGAATTGGTGCGCGTCTTGATCCGCATCCACGCCTCATCCGGGTGCACGGTGTACGTGGCCGGATCGTTCAGAATCGCCAGTTCCTCGGCCACCCATTTCTGCCGCCCGCTTTTCGCGATCTGCGCCGCCAGGCTTTCGTATACCAGCCGCAGATGCGTCACATCCGCCAGCGCATATTCCTTCTGCGCATCCGTCAGGGGCCGCCGCGACCAATCGGTAAAGCGGCTTGTCTTGTCCAGGTTTTCCTTCGCGATCTTCTTGACCAGCGTCTCGTATCCCACTTGTTCCCCGTAACCGCAGACCATCGCCGCCACCTGCGTGTCAAACAGCGGGTCCGGCAGGCAGTTGCCTTCCACAAAGAAAATCTCCAGATCCTGCCGCGCCGCGTGGAACACCTTGACCGTCGCCTTGTGGCGGAACAGGTCGTACAGGGGTTCCATCGACATCCCTTCCCCCTCGATCGGGTCCACCAGAACCGCCTCGCCATCCCCCGGCAAGGCCATCTGGATCAGGCACAGCTTGGCCCAATAGGTGCGTTCCCGCAGGAATTCGGTATCGATAGTGACATAAGGGGCGTCTTTGGCGCGCGCGCAATAATCGGCAAGGTCTTCCGTCGTCGTAATCGTGCGCATCTGTCCCCGCCCGCCTGGCTCATGCGGGGATATCCCGCTGATCTGGCGACGTTAGGCGACCGGCAGGGAAAAGGAAAGTCCCTCAGCCCGATACGTCTACCCCCCCGCAAATCCCCGCAACATCGCCGGATACAGCAGATGTTCCTGCACCAGCACCCTGTCCGCCAGCGTCTGCGCCGTATCCCCCGGCAGAACAGGCACCCGTGCCTGCCCCAGAATCGGCCCCGCATCCAGATCGCCCGTCACCAGATGCACCGTGCAGCCAGCTTCCGCATCGCCTGCGTCCAGCGCGCGCTGATGCGTGTGCAGGCCCGGATACTTCGGCAAAAGCGACGGGTGGATGTTCAGCATCCGCCCTTCAAACCGTCGCACGAAACCCGGCGTCAGAACCCGCATGAACCCCGCAAGGCACAGAATATCCGGCTCCGCCGCCAGGATCGGCTCCAGCAGCGCCGCTTCAAACGCCGCCCGGTTCCCCGCAAAGGCCCGGTGATCCACCGCCGCCACAGCGATCCCTAGTTCCGCCGCCCGCGCCAGACCCGCCGCCCCCGGCACGTTCGACGCCACCAGAACCGCCCGCGCCGGGTGATCCCCCACCATCGACCGCACCAGGGCCAGCATGTTCGACCCACCCCCTGAAATCAGGATGGCGACCCGCTTCACAACAGGCGACCGTGGTAGATGACCCCCTGCCCCTCGACCACCTCGCCCATCCGCGTCACGCTTTCGCCCGCCTCCGCCAGCAGGGCAGTCACCGCCTCCGCCTGATCCGCCGCCACCACCAGCATCATCCCGATCCCGCAGTTGAAGGTTTTCAGCAGCTCCGCCTCCGACATCCCCGCCGTCTCCGCCAGCCAGCGGAACACCGGGGGCAGCACCCACGATCCCAGATCGATACGGCAGGCCAACCCCTGCGGCAGCACCCGCGGCGGGTTTTCCGTCAGCCCCCCCCCGGTGATATGGGCCAAGGCATGCACCCCCCCCGCCCGCACCGCCGCCAGCGCCGATTTCACATACAGCCGCGTCGGGGCCAGCAGCGCCACCCCCAAAGTGCCCCAACCAAAGGGCGACGCCACGTCCCAG
>JANMDH010000053.1:0-4839 GCA_031376195.1 Gemmobacter sp.
ACCTGCCGCAAGCCCTGCGCATGGCCCTCTGTGCCGGTGACCGGGGTGGCGATTGGCGGCGCGTTTACCCTGAGCGACTGGGTGGATAAGCCCGTGGCCGCCGTGTTCCTCGCCGACGCCCCGGCGGACTGGCCGAAATGAGCCCGGTCGCGCTGAGTTTGCAGATGAGCGTGGTTTTCGTGACGGTCCACCGTGTGGCGCGGATCGTGCTGTCAGTGACGTTCGCAAGGGTGGGGGGACGGTGGGTTAGAGATAAAACGTAGGGTGCGCTTCAGCGCACTATTCTTGTTTTATTTCAACAAGATGGTGAGTTGAAAACCCATCCCACAATTAGAGCCGACTACGAAATGGCACATTAGAAATCCGCACTCGCTCACCCGGGTTAGGCACTCCCCGTTGTTCCAAAAGCGCCACAAAAGCCTCACCTACGACTTCCGCTGCGGGCGAAGGGCCAATCAAAACAGTTTCTAATACATCACCCAGAAGCGCGCGCTTGCCGTGCTCATCAAAATCCCCAAATATATCATATTTATATATTTTTTGAGGAAGCCCATCAATCAACTCAACATCGAAATTTAATTCATTTTGGATCGCAGATTGAGCACTTAAGTAAACCCGCCATTCTTGCTCTTCATGGAATGCATTATCCTTTGTAAGAAGCGAAATCGCATAAATGAACATCCAAGCAAATTTCTCAATGCCTTGATCACCTAAATCCATAAGTTGCTCTTTAGATGATTCTAGTATGGCAATTGCAGTATCGATCTCTGCAACAATTTCAGAAATCAACGGATACCTAACTGGCCCACTTAGAAAGATTGAGTTAGATTTTTTTAAAAATGTTGAAGGATTAAATATCAACGCTATCGGAGAATTTCCCCCATATCCCCTCCACATGGAAAGCCGCCCATCTGCCTCTTTGCTCTTATCGTGAAGCGTCAATGAGACCGAATAAGTATCTCGAACAAGCTGCGCATCAGACCCACCAGAGTAAAAATATCCAATACTTGAAATAAATTTCTCAGAAGTATTTTTAAGCCTATCATGCCGAATTTGGCCCTCAGCTCCATCAAAGGCACTATATAAACTACTAAGTCCATATCTGACCTCAGAAAAGTCGTTCATCATCCGAACATTTCTTAACCACAGCTCATTTTTTTCAATGATCGATTTGGCTACAGCAGCCGAAGTGTAGTATGCAAGCTTTTTGTTTCCTTCTAATAGTTTATTTACTATGTCCAGAGAGTATACATTAGGAAGAACTTTTCCGACCAGAGCAACTAGCATATCGTTTGTTAAATTCTTGCGTCCAGGCATCCTCAAACCTCTTCCACCAGCACGACCCCCATGATCGCCCGGATCGCCCCCTTGATCTGCGGCGTCACCGGGTATTCCCCTGGCAGGCCCACGTCCACCTCTTGCCCCTCGAACGGCACGGTCAGCGTCACCCGGCCCTTGGCGCGCCCCCGTTCCACCCGCCCGAAAAGTGCGGCAACAGATGCCGCCGCCTCTGCCCTGTCCAGATGAATCCGCAGGTCCGCACTGCCCGCCTGATCCGCCACCGCGTCAATCGCCTGCACGGAATTCGCGAGCAGTTTCAGCGTCTCGCCCTCCAGTTCCGCCTTGACCATCAGCACCACATTCTGGCCCGGTTCCAATAGGTTACGCGACGCCTCCAGCACATCGCTGAACACGGTCACCTCATACAATCCCGTTGGATCGGACAGCCCGACAAAGGCAAAACGGTTGCCTTTGGCCGATTTGCGTTCCTTGCGGTTCGCCACTGACCCGGCGATTTTCGCCACCAACGGGCCGGACGCCGCCATGGCCGTGATCTGGGCAAGGGTCTTCACATCCCGTCTGCGCAGGGCCGATTGGTAGTCGTCCAAGGGGTGCCCCGACAGATAAAAGCCAATCGCCTGATGCTCTTCCCCCAACCGCTCCACCGGCAGCCAATCGTCGCGCGACACGATCCGCGGCTCCGGCAAATCCGCCCCCGCCTCGCCGAACAGGGACACCTGCGATGATCCCTTCGCCTCGAATGTCGCCGCCGAATAGGCCGAGAGCGCGTCGAGCGCGTCAAACACCCGCGCCCGGTTTCGGTCCAGCGCATCAAACGCCCCGGCCCGCGCCAGCATTTCCAACGGGCGTTTCCCGATGCGTTTCAAATCCACCCGTCGGGCGAAATCGAACAGGGTCGCAAAGGGCTTGCTCCCCCCATTTGCGTCATGGCGGGCCTCGGTGATCAGGCGCATCGCCTCCACCCCCACGTTCTTTAACGCGCCAAGCGCATAGACGACCGCCCCGTCCCGCACCGAAAACATCGCCTCGGATGCGTTCACGCACGGGGCCACCGTCGTTAGCCCCAGCTTGTCCACTTCCCGCTTATAGATCGCCAGTTTGTCCGTCAGGTGGATATCGCAGTTCATCACGGCGGCCATGAATTCCACCGGATGGTTCGCCTTTAGGTAAGCCGTCTGGTAACTGACCACCGCATAAGCCGCCGCGTGGCTTTTGTTGAACCCGTAGTTCGCGAATTTCTCCAGCAGATCAAAAACTTCGCCCGCTTTCGCCGCCGGAATACCGTGCGTTTTCAAAGCCCCTTCAATGAACTTCGGCCGTTCCCGCGCCATCTCCTCCGGGTTCTTTTTCCCCATCGCCCGCCGCAGAAGGTCAGCACCGCCAAGGCTGTATCCCGCCATGACCTGCGCAATCTCCATCACCTGTTCCTGATAGACGATGATGCCCTGCGTCTCCGAAAGGATATGGTCGATCGTCGGGTGGATGGACTCCAGATCCCGCAGGCCGTTCTTCACCTCGCAATAGGCCGGAATGTTCTCCATCGGGCCGGGGCGGTACAGCGCCACCAACGCCACGATATCCTCGATGCAGGTCGGCTTCATCCGGCGCAGGGCGTCCATCATGCCCGTGCTTTCCACCTGAAACACCGCCACAGTTCTGGCCGCAGCGTAAAGATCATAAGACGCCTTGTCGTCCAGCGGGATCAGGTTGATGTCGAACACCACCCCCCGCAGCGCCAGCAGGTCCATCGCGTTCTGAATCACGGTCAGGGTCTTCAGCCCCAGAAAATCGAACTTCACCAGACCCGCCGCCTCGACCCATTTCATGTTGAACTGCGTCGCCGGCATGTCGGATCGCGGGTCCTGATACAGTGGCACCAGTTCATCCAGCGGCCTGTCCCCGATCACCACGCCCGCCGCATGGGTGGACGCATTGCGCAGCAGCCCTTCCAGTTTCGCGCCGTAATCCAGCAGCCGCGCCACCACCTCTTCCTTCGCCGCCTCGCGCAGGCGCGGCTCGTCCGCCAGGGCCTTGGTGATGCTGACGGGCTTCACCCCTTCCACCGGGATCATCTTCGACAGGCGGTCCACCTGCCCATAGGACATCTGCAGAACCCGGCCCACATCGCGCACGGCGGCCTTCGACAGCAGCGCGCCAAAGGTGATGATCTGCCCCACCCGGTCGCGCCCGTATTTGCCCTGAACATAGCGGATCACCTCTTCCCGCCGGTCCATGCAAAAGTCGATGTCGAAATCGGGCATCGACACCCGTTCCGGGTTCAGGAACCGCTCGAACAGCAGGCTGTATCGCAGCGGATCAAGGTCGGTGATCGTCAGCGCATACGCCACCAGCGACCCCGCCCCCGACCCGCGCCCCGGCCCCCCCGGGATGCCCTGCCCCGTGGCCCCTTGGATGAAATCCGCCACGATCAGGAAATAGCCGGGAAAACCCATCTGTTCGATGATCCCCAGTTCGAACTCCAGCCGTTTGGTGTACTCGTCAACCGGGGCGCTTGGGCTGATCACCGCCAGCCGCGCCGCCAACCCCTCCCGTGCCTGACGGCGCAATTCCTCCACCTCGTCATCCGCGAATTTCGGCAGGATCGGGTCGCGCTTCGCCACCTTGAACGCGCAGCGCCGAGCGATTTCCACTGTCGTCTCCAGCGCCTCGGGCAGATCGGCGAACAGCGCGCACATCTCGGATTCGGATTTGAAATAATGCTGCGGCGTCAGGCGGCGGCGCGGTTGCTGCTGATCGACATAAGCCCCTTCCGCAATGCAGATCAGCGCATCATGTGCCTGATACATGTCGGCCTTCGGGAAATAGACATCGTTCGTCGCCACCAGCGGCAGACCCATCGCATAGGCCAGTTCCACCATCGGGCGTTCCGTCGCGCGCTCGGCCTCCGTCAGCCGCCCCCCCTCGCCGGGGTGACGCTGCAATTCGACATATAGCCGGTCGCCGTAAATCGCCGCCAGCCGTTCGGCCAAAGCCTGCGCCTTCACCGCCTGCCCCGCCTGATAGAACCGCCCCAGCGGCCCGTCCGGCCCCCCTGTCAGGCAGATCAGCCCGCCGGAATGCCCCGCCAATTCCTCCACCGTCACCTGCGGCAACTGCCCGCCCTTGCCGATATACAGGGCCGAGTTCAGCTTCATCAGGTTCCGATACCCCGCCTCCGACTGCGCCAGCAGCACAATGGGTGCCGCCGGGCGCGGGCGTTCGCCCGGCGCCGCGATGTCATGCGCCAGACTGATCTGACAGCCGATGATCGGCTGGACACCCGCCGCCGCCGCCGTCACCGAAAACTCAAGCGCCGCGAACAGGTTGTTCGTATCCGTCACCGCAACAGCCGGGATATGCAGCTTGTCGCACAGCTTGACCAGATCCTTCACCGGAACCGCCCCTTCCAGAAGGGAATGTTCGGTATGGACGCGAAGATGAATGAATCGGGGGATGTTTGCCATAAGCGCAGCCTAGCGAAGCGGCAGCCGCGGCGAAAGGGTGCCTCTGTTCGCGCCAGCCACAAAAGCCCTTCAG
>JANMDH010000109.1:0-11051 GCA_031376195.1 Gemmobacter sp.
TTACGGGACGAGCTTTGGTGTGGGCGGTGACAGTTTTCTGCGGTTCAACATCGCAGCCCCGCGCGCGCAGGTGCAAGAAGCGGTGGCGCGGTTGCAGCGGGCTTTTGCGGATCTGCAGTAGGGTGCCGACGGACGTCTGCAGGTCATATCTGCGGTTGAAATAGTGGTTTGAGTTGAGTCAGTCAGACAGGTTTGGTGATGTGGAGTTGATCTTCTGCCGCGCTGAACTGATCGATCTTGATTGTCCGGTCGGGGAAACGGGCGATGATTTCCAGTTCGCCCCCCATCGCCTGAATGAACCGGCGCAGGGTGCCCACGTACATATCGGTGCGTTTTTCCATTTTCGCGACGGACGCCTGATTGATATGCAAAGTTGCCGCCAATTCCTGCTGGGAAAGATGCATGGCGCGGCGCACTTCTGCGAGCGCCATTTCAGCCTCCAGCAGCTGTGATTTTTCATGCGAGCGGGATCGAGCGTCAGGCGACATGCGGCTGCGGAGCGTCGAGAATGCGGTGCGTCCAGTCATCTTTCTGCCTGCCTTCCTGATTTAAGTTCGTCGATATGTTGGTCATAAAGATCGTCGGCCATCGGGATCATCTGGTCATAGAACCTGTCGTTCCCTGTTTTTGCGCCGCCGATCAGAAGGATTGCCGTGCGTCTGGGATCAAAGGCATAGAAAATGCGAAGCGGATCGCCGTGGCTTTGGACACGGAGTTCACGCATGTGGTGGTGCCTGCTTGCCTTAACCCCACTGGAATAGGGATGTGGCAGGTTCGGCCCGCGTGCCTCAAGCCGTTCGACATAGGAGGCCACATCTTCCTGTTCGGTTCGGTCAGCATCGTCCACCATTCTGCAAACTCGTCCGTGTATTCAACGTCACAATTCATGCAGGAACATATTCCTTCCAGGGAATTATTCAAGGAGGATCAGGTAAGGGGCGACAGAGTAACCTAAGCCTTCGGCAAGAACCCGATGGGTGCGTTTTCGTCGCGCCAGAAGTCGAGCGCGGGGGTGTCGCGGACGGCGGTGGCACGTTTGAAATCGCAGATCAGTTCATCGTTTTCGACGGTAGAAGCGACGATGAGGCACTGAAAGATATGCCGCGCGCCGTCGTAGACATCGACAAGGCCGCGCAGGTGGGCGGTGCGGGCGGCATCAACGGAAAATCCGTCATGCCAAAAGCGAAGGATGGGGAAAATCTGGCCGCCGAGTTCGACGCGCAGGCGGGATTTGCGTTTCAGTTTGCTGATGCGGGCAGCCTCCAGCCCGTCGCGCAGTTCTTTCGGCAGAAATTCGAGCATGTTGGCCCCCCATGACCATAGGTCAATCGTGATCTTTTCCTGTGCAAGATCAAGCGGATCGGTAAGGATTCGGTGAATCTGGGCATTTGGTGCTGATTTTATCACGATTCTGGCGATAAATCCCGGGTCTGTCCGGGGGAATTGGCAAACGCAGGTCTGTCGGGGGCGGGCGATGGTTGCGATTGCGCCGGGGCAGAGAATCGGCTTTCTGCGCAGGTATGATGGAGACCTGGAACAAGGCTGTGCCTGACCTGACCCGCCCTGCCGATCATGGCGGGGGGATTGATGCGGCGGTGATGCTGTTTGGCGGGGTGCGTGGGGATTGGATCGATCTGTCGACGGGGATCAATCCGCAGCCTTATCCTGTTGGGGCACTTTACGGTCGGGACTGGACGGATCTGCCGGACATCGGGGTGTCAAAGGCGCTGGAACTGGCGGCGCGGCGGTTCTGGCGTGTGCCGGAAGCGGCAGAGGTTCTGGCGGCACCGGGGGCGTCGGCGTTGATTGCGCGGATCCCGGGATGGGCGGGGGCGGGGCGGGTGGCGGTTCCGGGGCCGACGTACAACGAACATGCGCGGGCGTTCCGGGCGGAGGGCTGGGAGATCGTGGACGGGGGTGGCGATGCGCGGGTTCTGGTGCATCCGAACAACCCGGACGGGCGGTTGT
This sequence comes from Gemmobacter sp., assembly GCA_031376195.1. GTDB lineage: Bacteria > Pseudomonadota > Alphaproteobacteria > Rhodobacterales > Rhodobacteraceae > JANPIX01. Next base: position 1,969 of record JANMDH010000109.1, read on the forward strand.
GGCGCGCAGAGGACGCGGATGGGGCGATGACGATCATTGACGAGAGTTTCTGCGATGTGATGCCGGAGGCGAGCCTGATGGCGCTGGCGACACGGCCGGGCACGCTGATCCTGAAAAGTTTCGGCAAATTCTGGGGGTTGGCGGGGCTGCGGCTCGGCTTTGCGATCGGCGATCCGGGGCTGATCGCGCGGCTGTCGCAGATGCTGGGGCCGTGGCCGGTATCGGGGCCTGCGCTGCGGATCGGGGCGGAGGCGTTGCTGGATACGGGGTGGGCGGATGAAACACGGGTGCGACTGCGGAAGGATGCGGCGCGTCTGGATGGTTTGGTGACGGGGCGGGGGGCGAGGCTGATCGGGGGGACGTCGCTGTTCCGGCTGTATGCGGTGGCGGATGCGGGGCAGTGGCAGGATCATCTGGCGCGGGGGCATATCTGGACGCGGGTGTTCCCTTACGACCGGCGCTGGATCCGGTTGGGCCTGCCGGGGACGGCGGATCAGTGGGCACGGTTGACCGAAGCCCTGAGGGATGCGCCATGAGTGCGGCACTGCTGATCCCTGCCCTGCTTCTCGACGCGGCGCTGGGCGAACCGAAATGGCTTTGGGACCGCCTGCCGCACCCTGCGGTGTTGATGGGACGGGCGATTGATGTGTTGGAGCGGCGGTTCAATGCCGGGGCCGCGCGCCGGGCCAACGGGGCGGCGGTGATGGCGGGGCTGGGGATCGGGGCGATGGTGTTGGGGTGGGTGATCCATATCATCCCGGATTTTGGCGTGCTTGAGATTATCGCGGCAGCGGTGCTTTTGGCGCAGCGCAGTCTGGTGGATCATGTGCGGGCGGTGGCGGATGCCTTGCGTCTTTCCGTAGGCGATGGGCGGCGGATGGTGGCGCGGATCGTGGGGCGGGATACGGGGCAGATGCAGACCTCTGATGTGGCCCGGGCGGCCATTGAAAGTGCGGCTGAAAACCTGTCGGACGGGGTCGTGGCACCGGCCTTCTGGTTTCTGATCGGGGGGTTGCCGGGGCTGATGCTGTACAAGATCACGAACACGGCTGACAGCATGATCGGCCACCGAAGCCCGCGTTTTGAACAGTTCGGCTGGGCCGCCGCGCGGTTTGATGACGTGCTGAACTGGGTGCCTGCCCGCCTGACGGCGCTGCTGATTGCGCTGACGCACGGGCGTCTGGATGCAGCAGCCCCGATCCTGCGCGATGCGCCCTTGCACCGGTCGCCCAATGCCGGTTGGCCGGAGGCGGCGATGGCGGTGGTGCTGAACATCGCCCTGTCCGGCCCGCGGAGTTACGGCGGGGGGGTGCAGGATTTCCCGTTCGTCTATCCCGAAGGCAGGCACGACATCGGGCCGGACGCAATCGACGCAAGCGTTGCCGCATTGTGGCGGGTCTGGGCGGGGTTCACGGCCCTTTGCCTTACTTGGGTGTGGTTGACTTGACGCATCTGCGCGAAACGGCCAGAAACGCCGGCAATCCGGTTTCATGAAGAAGTGCTGAAAATGGCGACATGGGGCACGGTTACGCTGACAAACAACCCGGTCGATCAGGTGTTGGCGTTTGTGGCCCATCACCTGGCGCTTGGCCCCGACCGGATTGATCTGTTTTTTGACGATCCCGGTGATCCTGCGGCAGCCCTGGTTGCCGGGATTGACCGCGTGCATGTCACGATCTGCGATGATGCGTTCTGGACGAAACGGGGCAAAGACCGCTTTGCCCGGCATCAGCAACGCCAACGTTTCATGCTGCGGCAGGTCTATCAGACGACCAGCCTCGACTGGATCATGCACATTGATATCGACGAATTCCTGCTGACCCGGACCGCGATTGCGGACCTGCTGGGCGATACCGCGCCAAGCGTGCCGGTGATTCAGGCCCCCCCGTTCGAGGCGCTGTATCAACCGGGCCTTGCGGACGATATTTTCACGGCGCGCCAGTTTCGCGGGCAGATCCGCGATGCGTATCTGTCGGATCAGATTTTCGGGCCGCTGGGCCCGATGCTGACTGCGGGCATGTTAAGCCACAAACGCGGCAAGCCGTTTTTCCGCACGGGAATAAAGACGCTGGTTCCCGAAGTGCATCATGCCCAGATCGGCGCGTATTCGTCGCTGGTGGAGCCGTTCCACCCCGACCTGACCCTGCTGCATTTCCATGCGGATGACCCTGCCGCCTGGGTTGCCGCAGCACATTTCCGGGCGGAAAAAGGCGCGTATCGTTTTCAGAAAGACCTGCAGGCACATCTTCTGTCGCTCGACACTGCCGGGCTTTTTGAATTCCACCGTCAGGTTCATCAGATGCCGCCGGAAAAGATTGATCTGTTGCGCAAGGCGGGTCTGCTGGTCGAGGTAGATTTGCATCTGCGCGACAGGGTTGCCGGCTTGGGTGTGGCCTGACACCGGCGCGATCAGGCGACCAGAGATTCCGCGCGTTTCAGATCAACGCTGACCAGTTGGCTGACCCCCTGTTCGGCCATCGTCACCCCGAACAGCCGGTCCATCCGCGCCATGGTGACGGAGTGGTGGGTGATGACCAGAAAGCGGGTTTCGGTGCGGCGGGTCATTTCATCCAGCAGATCGCAAAAGCGGGTCACGTTGGCATCATCCAGCGGGGCGTCCACCTCGTCCAGCACGCAGATCGGGGCGGGGTTGGCGAGGAACACGGCAAAGATCAGGGCAAGGGCGGTCAGGGTTTGTTCCCCGCCTGACAGCAGGGAAAGCGTGGACAGTTTCTTGCCGGGCGGCTGGCACATGATTTCAAGGCCCGCCTCCAGCGGGTCATCGCTTTCCACCAGAACCAGCCGCGCCTCGCCCCCGCCGAACAGATGGGTAAACAGCGTGGTGAAGTTGGCGTTGACTTGTTCAAAGGCGGTCAGCAGGCGTTCGCGGCCTTCGCGGTTCAGGCCTGCGATGCCGGCACGCAGTTTCTTGATCGCTTCTTCAAGGTCCAGCTTTTCCTGTTTCAGCGTGTCATGTTCGGTCTGCACGGCAATCGCGTCTTCTTCGGCCCGCAGGTTGACCGCGCCCAACGCCTCACGCTGACGTTTGAGGCGGTTCACTTCGGTTTCCAGCGCCTCGGCATCGGGCATGGCGTCGGGGTCGCTGGCCAGTTGATCGAGCAGGGTGGCGGGATCGCAGCCCGCGTCATCGGCGATGCGCTGGGTGGCCGCCATGGCAGTTTCGCGCGCCGCCTCCAGCCGCGCCTCGGCGCGTGCGCGGCTTTCCCGCGCCTCGCCTGCCGCCCGCTCTGCCTCGCGTTCCGCCGTCTGCGCCGTGCGCAGGGCCGTCTCCGCCGATGCGAGGGCATCGCCTGCCGCCCGGCCCCGCGTGTCGGCATCCGCAATCGCATCGGCCAGTTTCGCGCGGTTGGCGGCAATCGCTTCGGGGGCGGTCTGGGCCTGTGCGAGTTCGCCTTCGGCTTCTGTCTTTCGGGCCGTCAGTTCCGCGATGCGCTTTTCCGCCGTTTCCAGCCGGTGCCGCCAGCCGGACAGTTCGGTCGTCACCTCTTGCCGCCGTTTCAGGCGCGCTTCGCCTTCGCGGCGAATTTCGTCCTGCGCCGAACGCCGGGTGATCATGGTGATGCGCGCAGCCTCTACCACCGTCTTTTCCGCCTCGGCCGCCGCGCGGGAAGCGCCCAGATCGGGCAGGTCGCGCATGCCGCCTTCGGCTTCGGCCAGCCGCGCACGGGCCTGCAGGGCGTCTTCGCGGAACCGGGTGACGGCCAGTTCAGCCGCCTCCAGCTTGCCGCCTGCGATGGACTGGTCCGCCTCGGCCCGGGCGGCGGCGCGGCTGACTTCGGTCACGCGGGCATCTGCGGCGCGGCGGGCATCTCGGGCGGTGGCATCCGCGCGTGTCAGTTCCGCCAGCCGCGCGTGCAGCATGTCATGCTCCTGACGCGCGCCATCGGCCCGCGCGCCGATTTCTTCGAGATCGCGTTTCAGCTGCACAAGGCGGTTCAACTGGCGCAAACGCTGAGCGGCGGCGGATGGGGCATCTTCGGCGCGGGTGCAGAAGCCGTCCCAGCGCCACAGATCGCCTTCGATGCTGACCAGCCGCTGACCGGGGCGGAGGGCGGATTGCAGGGCGGCACCCTGACCACGATCGACAAGCCCGATCTGCGCGATGCGGCGACGCAGGGCGGCGGGCACCGTCACATGCGCCGACAGGGGCGTGGACCCGGCAGGCAGGGCCTGATCGGCGTCGTAGCCCGGCAGGACGGTCCAGCCCGAACCGCCCTTGGCCCCGAGTTCGGGGGCGCGCAGATCGTCGGCGAGGGCGGCCCCCAAGGCCGCCTCAAACCCCGGCACGACCTGAACTTTGTCAAGCACTTGGCTCCCCGCCTGCGCCTCGCGCTCCACAAGCCGCGCCAGTGCCGCGACTTCGGCGCGCAGGGCATTCGCCTCGCCTTCCGCCGATGACCGGGCGGCGCGGGCGTCTGCCTCACGCGATTGCACTTCGGCGCGGGCGGTTTCGGTTTCCGCCAGCCGTGCATCGGCATCTGCCGCCGCCGTTACCGCCTGATCACGGGCGGATTCGGCCTGCGTATAGGCCTGCGACGCCGCAGATTGTGCGCCTTTGGCCGCCGTGACAGCATCGCGCGCCCGCGATTCTTCGGCCTCCGCCCGCTGCAGGCCGGTGCCCGCCTCGGCCAGCAGGCGCTGGGCGGATTGGTGCCGTGCCGCCAGACGGGCCATGTCTTCGGTGCGTTCGGACAGGGCGGCTTCGCGACCGGACAGGATGGATGCCGCCTCACGCGCGGCGTCGGATGCGGCGGTCAGGCGTTCTTCGTGGCCGTCGTGGCCTTTCAGAAGCTGTGCCTGTTCCCATTCCAGCCGGGTGATCGTTTCGCCCGCGTCGCGGTTCAGGCCGGCCTCACGTTCGATGTCGCGGCCCAGCTGAGCAATGCGGGCCGACAGGTCGCTGATCGTGGCGCGCGCCCGTGCCTCGTCCGCCGCAAGGGCATCACGCTGCAACAGCAGGCGCGCCAGAACGGCCCCGGCAATCGCCTCTTCCTCGCGCAGGGGGGGCAGGCTGTCGTCAAGGGCGACGCGCGCGGCCACGGCGGCGCGGGCCGCCGCCTCGGCCTGACCTGCGGCCATCAGGCGGGCGCGCAGGCTGCCTTCGGCATCCGCCTGCGCCAGATCAGCCTCGCGCCAGCGGCGGTAAAGCAGCATGCCTTCGGCTTTGCGCAGATCTTCGCCAATTTCGCGGTAACGGGCGGCCTGCCGGGCCTGCCGGGCAAGGGTTGCAATCTGGCCGGACAGGCTTTCCAGCACATCATCAACGCGCAGCAGGTTCTGTTCGGTCGCGGTCAGGCGCAGTTCCGCCTCGTGACGACGCTGATAAAGGCCGCTGATCCCTGCCGCCTCTTCCAGAATGCGCCGCCGGGCCTTTGGGCGCGCGTTGATCAGTTCGCTGATCTGGCCCTGCCGCACCAGCGCCGGGCTGTGCGCGCCGGTCGAGGCATCGGCGAACAGCATCTGCACATCGCGGGCGCGCACGTCTTTGGTGTTCACCTTGAAGGCCGATCCGGCATCACGGGTGATCCGGCGCACAATCTCGATCTGGTCCGCCTCGTTGAAGCCGGAGGGTGCGGTGCGTTCGGCATTGTCCAGCACGAGCGCCACTTCGGCAAAGTTCCGGGCGGGGCGGGTGGATGCGCCGGCAAAGATGACATCTTCCATCCCGTCGCCGCGCATCGCGGACGCGCGGTTTTCGCCCATGACCCAGCGCAACGCTTCGAGCAGGTTGGATTTGCCGCAACCGTTGGGGCCGACAACGCCGGTCAGACCCTGATGGATCACCAGATCCGTCGGGTCGACAAAGCTTTTGAAGCCATTCAGGCGCAGGCGGGTGAATCGCAACAGTTTGGTCCCTGATTCCAGATCAGCCTGCATGGTCGGGCGGCAGGCCTGTCGAGTCAACTCATCTGGCCCCGCATATGGCGGTATCGCGCCTGTTATCCACAATATCTTGGCCAATCCTGCCGCTTGACCCGGCATGCTGTGGCGCAGCATCATCGCGGCCATGACAACTTACCCAACGCCCCCCTTTTCCGGCCGCTGCCTGTGCGGTGCGACCCGCTATGACTGCGACGCCGCCCCGATCTGGCAGTTGCACTGCCATTGTGAAAGCTGCCGCCGGGCCACGGGATCGGCGTTTACGCAGTTCTTTGCGATTGCCGACGGCCACTGGCGCTGGACCGGGGCTGAACCCGGCATGTTTCGTTCCAGCCAAAGGGCAAAACGCTTTCACTGTGCCACCTGCGCGTCACCGATGGCTTACCGGAGTGAGGCTGCATTGGGGGAAATGCATTTTCATGCGGTCACTTTGGATGATCCTTCGGCATTCGCGGCTGAAGGCCATGATTTCTGGGATGAACGTCTGCCGTGGCTGCACCTGAGCGACGGGTTGCCCTCAACATGATGCCCAAGCGCGCCACTGCACCTTATGACTGGGCCAGCCTTCTGCGGCTGATCACGACGGCCTTTGCCGGGATGGAAGGGCGGATTGATCCGCCATCGTCGATCGAGCGTCTGACAGTCGAAGACATCGCCCGTCAGGCGGAAACAGGCGAGATCTGGGTGATCGGCGCGCCCGCCTTTGCCTGCATTTTCCTGACGCGAAGGCCGGGGTGCCTGTATCTGGGCAAGATTGCGGTGGCCACAGCACAGCGCAATCGCGGCCATACCCGCGCCCTCATCGACGTGGCCGAACGCCGCGCGCGCGCCTTGGGCCTGCCTGTGCTGGAACTGCAAAGCCGGGTGGAACTGATCGAAAACCATGCGGCCTTTGCGGCCTTGGGATTTCAGCAGGTCGCGCTGACCGCGCATGAAGGTTTTGACCGCCCGACGGCGATCACCTTTCGCAAGGTGCTGGCCGGATGATCAAAGCAACCCCTGCCGCCCCGTCCTTTCTTGCGGCCTTGTCGATCCTGCTGGGGGCACAACTGGCTGGGGAAACGCTGTCGCGTCTTCTGCAGGTGCCCTTGCCCGGCCCTGTCATCGGGATGATCCTGTTGGTGACGGGATTTGTCGCTTTTCCCCCGCTGGCCAATCTGGTGCGCCCGCTTGCCAGCGGCATTCTGGGGCATCTGTCGCTGTTGTTCGTGCCTGCCGGGGTTGGCGTGGTGGGGCATCTGGGGCTTTTGGGCCGCGAAGGCTGGCCCCTGGCTTTGGCGATTGTGCTGTCCACCGCCCTTGCCATTGTCGTCGGTGCCCTGACGTTTACCCTTGTGGCCCGCCTGACAGGTGCACAAGCCCTGCCAGAAGATCGGCGCGACTGATGGATTTTGCGGACATCTGGGGTTATCTGGCGCAGGAACCGCTGTTGTGGCTGACCGCGACGATTGCGGCCTATCTGGCGGGCGACAGGTTGTTTCGCGTCAGCGGGCACAGGCCTTGGGTCAATCCGGTGCTGATTGCCGTTGTATTGCTGTCGGCCCTTTTGTGGGTCACGGCGACGCCCTATCAGGCGTATTTTGAAGGCGCGCAGTTTATCCACTTTCTGCTGGGTCCGGCGACGGTTGCCCTGGCCCTGCCGCTGTATGACAGCCTGTCGCACATCCGGCGTGCCGCCCTGCCCATCGCTGCCGCCCTTGTTGCGGGATCCCTGACGGCCATCCTTTCCACCCTGAGCATTGCCTGGGCCTTGGGGGTCAGCGACCTGACCCTGATCTCGCTTGCCCCGAAATCGGCGACGGCACCTGTGGCGCTGGGTATTTCCGATGCGATGGGGGGATCACCGACCCTGACGGCGGTGCTGGTGATCCTGACCGGGATCACCGGGGCGATGATTGCGACGCCGCTGTTGAACGCGACGGGCCTGCGCGACTGGCGGGCGCGGGGCTTTGCGCTGGGGGTGGCGGCACATGGCATTGGCACGGCGCGGGCGTTTCAGGTGCATCCGACCGCCGGGGCGTTTGCCGGGCTGGGGATGGGGCTGAATGCCATCCTGACATCGGTACTGGCCCCGCTGATCCTGTCGTTCTTTTTGTGAAGAGGTTTGCATGATGGCTGATCTGACCCTGCTTGGCATTCCCGGTGCACTGCGTGCGGGATCGACAAACCGCCTTTTGCTGGCGGAATGCCGGGGCGCCTTTGCGCCCGCGCGGTATCTGGAGGCGGACCTGCGCCTGCCCTTGTTCGACGAGGATCTGGAGATTGCATCCGGCATTCCCGCGGCCGTTCAGGCCCTTGCCGACCAGATTGCCGCCGCCGATGCGATCGTGATCTGCACCCCGGAATACAACAAGGCGCTGCCGGGGGTTCTGAAAAACGCGCTCGACTGGGTCAGCCGGACGAAAGGCGGGCCGTGGGCGGGCAAGCCGACGGCAATTGCATCGGCGGCGGACGGGCGGGCGGGGGGAGAACGGTCGCAATATTCGCTGCGCCTGTGTCTGACCGCGTTTCGACCGCGGTTGCTGACCGGGCCAGAGGTGACAATCGCGCATTCGCGCGAGGCCTTTGATGAAGGGGGTCGATTGACAGACGAGAGGAGCCGCAAGCAGGTGGAGGCCCTGATGCAGGCCCTGCGGGATGAGGTGGGTATGATACGGCATGCGGGGAAGTGATCGCGGCGAGGAAGGGCGGGTTCAACCCTTCAGTTCGTCTGAAATCCGCACCGGCCCCGCCTCACCCTTCAGTTTGGCGCGGTAGATGACAAGGCTTTCCGCCACACGCATCACATAGGTGCGGGTTTCAGAGAAGGGGATGGTTTCGACCCAGTCCACCACATCCACATCATCACGGCGCGGGTCGCCGAATTCCGTGATCCAGCGTTTCGGGCGGCCTGGCCCGGCGTTATAACCCGAGGCGACCATTGCCACGGAGGGGCCGAATTCTTCGATCAGGCCGGCGAGATAGGCACCGCCCATCCGGGTATTGAAGGCGGGATCTTCGGTCAGCATGGATGTCGCAAAAGCCACGCCCAGTTTTTTCGCCATCTGCTTGCCCGTGTCGGGCATGACCTGCATCAGGCCGCGCGCCCCGGCACCGCTTTGCGCGAGGGGGTCAAATTCGCTTTCGCGGCGCGCGATGGACAGGGCGAGGGCGCGGCTGACGGCCAGCCCGTCGGGCACGAT
>JANMDH010000262.1:0-6412 GCA_031376195.1 Gemmobacter sp.
GGCAGCCCCTATGCCCAATACGGCTATGGCGCGCAGATGGTGGAACTCGCCGTTGATCCCGCCCTTGGCACCGTCCGCCTGATCAGGATCACCGCCGCCCATGACGTCGGATGCGCAATCAACCCGCAACTCGCCGAAGGCCAGATCGAAGGCGGCATCGCCCAGGGCATCGGGCTGGCCCTGATGGAAGAATACATTCCGGGCCGCACCGAAAACCTGCATGACTACCTGATCCCCACCATCGGCGACGTGCCCCCAATCAAAAGCCTGCTGATCGAAGTGCCGGACCCCGAAGGTCCCTACGGCGCCAAGGGGCTGGGCGAACATGTCCTGATCCCGACCGCCCCCGCCATCCTGAACGCCATCCGCCATGCCACCGGGGCTGAAATCACCCGCCTGCCCGCCCTGCCGCACCGGGTGCTGGCGGCGATCCAAAAGGCCCTGAAATGACCGCCCCCTTCTTCTGTCCCCAAATATCCCCGGGGGTTGCCGGTCGTGCGCCATCGGTTCAAGCCCGACCGCCGACGGGGCAGGCAGCCCCCGTCGGCCTCCGGTCCGGGTGCCAGCCATGACAGATGCCCCAACCAACCGGCCCGATGCCACACACGGTGCCGCTGCGGACCACCTCATCCCGCCCGCTCCGGACAAGATCCGCTGCGATGCCTGCCCGGTCATGTGCTACATCGCCCCCGGCCAGACCGGCGCTTGTGATCGCTATGGCAATGATGCCGGGCGCATCGTGCGCACCGATCCGGTGGTTCTTCTGTCCCGCACTGTCACCCAGGGGGGCCGGGTCATCCCTTTCGCCGCCGCCAACTGGTCTGGCGATCTGGCCCCTGCCGACGCCTTTGTCACCGGCATCGGGTCGGGCACCACCTATCCCGACTACAAGCCCGCGCCGTTCATCATTTCCTCACAGGTGGATGGCGCGGATATGGTCACCGTCGTCACCGAGGCGATCTTTTCCTATTGCGGGGTCAAGGTGAAGATCGACACTGACCGCTTCCTTGGCCCCGAAGGTGCCATCGTGCGCGCGGGCGGCGAGGCGATCGGCCACGTCACCACTGCCGAATACGGCAGCCAGATGCTGTCGCTGGGTGGCGTGCATCACCTTACCGGCGGGACCAAGGCCGAAGGGCGGGTGACCTGTGCGGCCCTGCTCGATCTGTGCAACGGGCAGGCGGTGGAACTGACGATTGACGGCGGATCATGCGTGGTCGTGCAGGCAGGGGCCGCCCCCGTCGTGGACGGGCGCGCGGAAAACCGGATGCGGGTGGGCTGCGGGTCGGCGACCATCGGGATGTTCGCATCGGGCTGGCAGGGATTGGTGGACGAGGTGGTGGTGGTCGATGACCACATCACCGGCGTCGTGTCGGAACATCAGGCGGGCCGCGTGATCGGGTGGGAGCAGACAGGGATCAAGGTCAAGGGCCACCGGTCCACCCCGGGGCGGTATTTCAAGGTGTCGGAGCCGGGCCTTGGCTGGGGCGGCACACGCCTGACAGACCCGCTGGAGATATTGGGGGACTGGAACCCGAAAAAGGGCGCACGTCCGGGTTTGCGGCTGCTGATGGTGTCCACCACCGGCGAAGAGTTCGCCTATTACGTGCTGGATGCGGCCTTGGTGCCGCAGGCGGCACCGTTGCCGGACGCGCTGCTGCCTTCGGTCCGCCTGATCGACGAAAACTGCGAACCCTCGCGATGCACCGTGCTGTTCGTGGGCGGGGCGGGCGGGTCGCTGCGGGCGGGGGTGACGCGCAACCCGGTGCGCCTGACGCAATCCGTGCAGGCGGGCGAGACGCGCCTGACCAGCGGCGGGGCGGAATGCTATGTCTGGCCGGGTGGCGGGATCACCTTCATGGTCGATGTGACGCGCCTGCCTGCCGGGGCCTTCGGCTATGTGCCGACCCCGGCCTTGGTGGCCCCGTTGGAGTTCACTTTGCCACGGGCGGCCTATCTGGCGCTGGGCGGGCATGAAGCGGCGATCCAGTCGCTGGGGCAGATGCTGGCGGAGGGTGGGGAGTATCCAACCGGGGTGCAGATCCTGCCAGTGCCGGAGAGGCAACAATGACCGTGGCATGGGTCGATAGGTCGAATGGATATTTGTGCCAGAAAGAAAGCGCTTTTGCCGGTTGTTTGCCGGACGGGCGGCTGCATTTGCAGGAAGGGCCGATTGATCTGGTGATCAAGGCGTTCGGCGAGGCATCGGCCGTAAAGGCGGGATACGCGCGGGCGGCGGCGCGGTTCCGGGGCCTGCTGGCGGGGCTGGTGGCGGATTTGCCGGGGTTGCGGTCGGATGCGTCTTTGGTGTTCGGGAACCCGATTGCGCAGGCGATGGCGGCAGCGGTGGCGGTGCACAGGCCCGCCTTCATTACGCCCATGGCGGCGGTGGCGGGTGCCGTGGCGGATGCCGTGCTGAAGGCACTGGCAGGGCCGGGAATCAGGCGGGCCTATGTGAACAACGGGGGCGATATTGCGCTGTATCTGTCACCGGGGGAGGTGCTGGTGGCGGCGGTGGCGGGAACGGAAGCGCGGGTGCGCATCGGGTTTGAGGGTGCGGTGCGCGGGATCGCGACCAGCGGTTGGCGGGGGCGGTCGCAATCCCTGGGGATTGCGGATGCGGTGACAGTTCTGGCGCGGACGGCGGCAGAGGCAGATGCGGCGGCAACGATGATCGCGAATGCAGTGGATTTGCCGGGGCATCCGGGGATCATCCGGATCCCGGCACGCGAGGTGAAGGCGGACAGCGATTTGGGCGCGCGGCTGGTGACGATTGGCGTAGGGCACCTGACGCGGGCCGAGGTGGCGCGGGCCCTGGCGGCAGGGGCGGCCCATGCGCAAGACCTGACCCAGCGCGGCATCATTGCCGGGACAGCACTTTTCCTGCAGTCTGAAATGCGAACAGTCGGGCAGATGCCCCTGAGTTTAGCCGAGGCCGCACATGCCTGATTTCCCCGTCCGCAAGATCAGCCTTCATATCGACCAAATCCTGCATGAGGGCGGCCCCGCCCCCGCAACCCCGCGCTTGCGGGGCGCAATCCTGGCCGTCGTGAAAAACCCCTTCGCAGGCTCGTATACCCCCGATCTGCAGGCAGTGATGGAGGACTTGAAACCCCTTGGCCTGCATCTGACCGACCATCTGATCCGCGCCTTGGGGGGGCGCGACGGAATCGACAGCTATGGCAAGGGTGCGCTGGTGGGCGCTGCGGGCGAGGCAGAGCATGGCGCGCTGTGGCATGTGCCGGGCGGCTATGCGATGCGGGAACGCTTGGGCGAAAGCCGGGCCATCGTGCCATCGGCGATGAAGGTGGCGGCGATGGGGGCGACGCTGGACGTGCCCCTGGGCCATATCAACGCGGCCTATGTGCGCAGTCATTTCGATGCGATGACGGTGATGATGCCGGACGGGCCAAAGGCGGATGAGATTGTTTTCGTGCTGTGCATGGCGAAAGGGCCGCGCGTGCATTCCCGGATGGGGGGGCTGGAGGCATGGGACGTCAAGGGCGAGGATGGGTTGCGCTGATGGGCAGGTGGCTGGCAGCTGCGCTGGCCCTTTTGCCCCTGCAGGCGCTTGCCTGTGCTTTGCCGCCCTCGATCCTTTTGACCCTGCCGACGGGGTATTACATGGCGGGGGCGGCGGTGACGGTCGCTGTGACTGCGCTGATCGGGGCGGCGGCACCCCGGTTGCCCGCGATGCAGGCGGCGGTTTTCTGGGATGGTCGCCACCGACTGCCCGAGATTCTGCCCGCCTTTGCAGGCTTTCTCGGCTTTCTGGCACTGATCTTTTTCGGGCTTTTCGGGGCGGGCGACCCCCTGCACAACCTGCTGACGCTGATCTTCTGGTCCGGTGTCTGGGTGGCCCTGCCCCTTGCCTCCATGCTGCTGGGCAACCTGTGGCATCCGATCAACCCCTGGCGCGCGCCCGTTCGGATCGCGCGGGTGCTGCTGGGACGCAACGGGGGCGCGGGGCTGGCGCGGCTGGGGCATTGGCCCGCCGTGCTGGGGCTTGCAGGGTTCTTCTGGTTTGAGTTGATCTCAACATCACCCGACGATCCGCGCGTTCTGGCGCAGGTGGCGCTGGCCTATTGGGCCGTGGTGTTCATCGCCGCCGTGGCCGAGGGGGAGGAGTGGCTGGAACAAGGCGAATTCCTCAGCGTCTATTTCGCGTTCCTCGCAAAAGTCGCGCCGATCTGGAAAGACCGCGCCACGCGCCGCCTGATGCGCGGCTGGCCGGGAACGCAAGTGCTGGCGATGCCCGCCCTGACCCCCAGCGCCGTGATCTTTGTCACCGTCGCGCTGGCGGGCCTGACGTTTGACGGGCTGTCCGGCACATTCTGGTGGCTGGCGCTGATCGGACAGAACCCCCTGGAATTTGCCGGAAGGTCCGCCGTACAGGGCGTCAACACTGCGGGGCTGATTGCGGCCTGGGTTCTGACCGCTGGTGCCATCCTTGGGGCCTTCGCCATGGGCCGCAGGCTCGCCCGCCAGACAGGCCCCTTCTGGCGCGACCTTGGCCCTGCCATGCTCGCCTTCCTTGCCATCGCGGCGGGCTATCACGCGGCGCATTACCTCACGATCCTGCTGACCACCGGGCAATATGCCATCTTTGCCCTGAACGATCCGTTCTTTCGCGGCGATGCGTGGCTGGGCCTGCCCCCCTTTTACATCAGCTTTGGTTTCCTGACCGACCGGGGAACGATGACCCTGATCTGGAACCTGCAATTTGCGGCCATCCTGTGCGCCCATATCCTCGCCGTTATTCTTGCGCTGAAACTGTCGGCACGCGGCGGTCCGGCCCGCGCGATTTTGCATCTGCCGATGACCGCCCTGATGGTCGGTTACACTGTTCTTGGCCTCTGGCTGCTCGCCAGCCCGTCGGGGGCCTGATTGCGATGGACAAAGCATTGGCTGGCCTACAAACTTTCCCCCAACCCCAACAGAAAGGTCCAAACATGTCCCGCCTGATCCAGACCAACCGCCGTTCCCTGCTGCAAGGCATGGCCGCCGGCAGCGCAGCACTTGCCTTCCCCGGCTTCCTGCAGGCGCAAAGCGCGGCCCCGATCAAGCTGGGGTTCCAGTTGCACGCAACCGGGATCGGGGCATCCTACGGGCGCTGGTATCAGCGTACGGCGGATGCGGCGCTGAAGGCGGTGAACGATGCGGGCGGGATCAATGGTCGCCCCGTGGAAATCGTCTATGAGGATGACGCGACCGACGCCAAACGCGGGGCGGAAGTGGTGGACAAACTGGTGAACCAGCACGGCGTGGACCTGATCTTCGGCCCGCTGTTCAGCCATGTGGTGATCGGATCGGCCCCGCGCGCGGGCGAGTTGAAGGTGCCGTATCTGGTCTGTTCCGAAGGTTTCCATGTCGCATCGGGCATGCTGAACCGCTGGACGTTGCAGCCCGGCATTACGGATGTGCGGTCGCAAATTGCCAGCATGGCGCCGTGGGTTTCGGCCAATCTGGGCAAGAAGGTCTGCATGATTTTCCCCGACTTCGCCTTTGGCCACGACCACCGTGATTTCTTTACGGCGGCGATGGCCGCACAGGGGGGTAAGGTGATCGCCCAGATCGCCATCCCGCCGACGGAAACCAGCTTCACCCGCTATTTCCCGCAAATCCCGGCGGATACCGAAGTGCTGTATCATGTGATGGTCGGGCCGGGGGTTCTGACCTTTGTCAAGGAACTTGGCGAATTTTACGGGACCGGGGCCAAGCCGCAGATTTTCGGGTTCATGGATAGCCTAGAGGCGGTGGACATCGCGTCGCCCAGCCTCGAATTTCTGGAAGGCACCCATTTCTGGGAGGCGCACAACCGAATGAAACAGGCAGATGCCGGGCCGGAAGAGGCGGTTTACCGCACTGCCGTCGGGGTGGACGACATGGGCGCGTCGGTAAGCGATGCGGCGGACGTGGCCACGTTCAGCCATATGTTCAGCTGCTGGGAAACCTTGCAGGTGATCAAGGCGGGGATGGAGGCGTCGGGGTATCAGGGCATTGCAGACCGCCAGAAGTTCGTTGAGGCGGTTGAGGCGATGACAGTGATGGCGGCAGGCGACGCGCATCCGCAGGGCGACAAGCTGTTCAACGGCAAGACGCATCAGGTGTTCGGGCATCAGAACATCAGCCAGGTTCAGGGGGGAAAACTGGTCCGCGTGCACCGGACGAGCATCGAAGATGGTCTGTATGAGAACGCGGTGGATTACACGGCGATGGCCTTTTGAGGGTTGAAGCCGACCGCAGCTTCCCCCTCCGCCCCTTGTGGGGGAGGGTTGGGGTGTGGGGTGCCATGGTGACAAACCCTCGCACAACGCCCCCTCCCCCCAACCCCCTCCCACGAGGGGAGGGTCAGTTGCGCGCTAAACGTTTGACACACTGAACTTCCCGCCTCGAAAGCCCCTGAATGTCC
>JANMDH010000164.1:0-2699 GCA_031376195.1 Gemmobacter sp.
TTCGAGGCGGGGCAGTATGAGCTGATGTTTTTTGCGGGCGAATATCTGCGCAGCACGGGACAGGGGTCGGGCGAGGTGCTGTTTTTGGATCAGGTGCCGATCCGGTTTGGTGTGCCGGATGCGGATCAGCATTACCATGTGCCCTTGCTGATCTCGCCCTTTGCCTATTCGACCTATCGCGGCAGTTGACCGCCTGCGACGGTGTTTCACCTTGCCATTCGGCGTGTCGTGCTTAGGGTGCCGCGCAGCATTTCTTTGGATCAGGAGTTTACCATGTTTGCCCCGAAAACCTTTGCAGCCACCACGATTTTTGGTCTTTTGCTTGCCGGAACCGCACATGCGGCGTTGACGGCGGATCAGGTTTGGGCCCGCTGGCAGGAGGCGGCGGCGGCGGCGGGGTTGACGCTGGCCGCTGAAGGCACGGCAAACGAAGGTGATGCGCTGACACTTACGGGGGTGACGGTGCGTCCGGCGATACCGGTGGGGGGGGATGATCCCGAAGGATCGATTGCCGAGATCACGATGACGACCCAGTCGGACGGATCGGTGGCGATTGCGCTTGCGCCGGAGTTTACCCTGCCGTTGGCGGCGATGGGCGGTGGGGTGACGGTGACGCAGGACGGGCTGGCCTTGACGGTGCGGGAAGAGGGATCGGCGCTGTCATATGACTACAGCGCGGGCAGCGTGAAGATGGCGGTGACAACGCAAACCCCGATGGATGCGGGTGAGGGGACCGAACAAGTGAATTCGTCGGATTTCGATGTGACTGCGACCAACCCGAACGGCAGTTACAGCGATGTGATGGGGGCGAGCCGCCTGATCAGTCTGGCGCTGAACGCAGACACACTGGCCTATTCGGTGAAGACTTCGGTGCCGGAGGCAACCATGGCCAGCGATCAGACAACAGAACTGGCGGATGTCGTTCTGACGATGGCGGCGGATATTCCGGCCAACGCACGGCTGGGCGATGTGGACAGCGCGGGCGAATTTTCGACACTGCTGAAAGATGGTCTGTCGGTCAATCTTGAAATGGCGCAGGGCGATTCGAAGGGTTCGGACAAGACAGCCAGCCCCGTCCTGAGCTATGAACTGATTACGACGAGCCTTCCCGGAACGGCGAAACTGACCTTGGATCAGACGGGCTTTGCGGTTGTTGTGACGGGCGAGGGGGGCACGTTGTCGGGGACGTCCGAAATGCTGCCGGTGCCGGTCAACGTGGGGCTCGGGCCGGTCGCGATGGATTTCCGGATGCCGATGACAGGGACGGAGCCGCAGGATTTCCGGTACATGGTGTCACTGAAGGATCTGACGGTCAACGAAGAGGCCTGGGCCCTGATCGACCCGGGCCAGACCCTGCCGCGTGACCCGGCCAATATCGAGATTGACGCATCGGGCAAGGCGACGCTGGATCTGCTGGCGCTGGCTGAGGCGGAAGAGGCGGGGATGACGGACGTGACGCCACCGACAATTCAAACGCTTGATATCAGATCGCTGGCCCTATCGATCGCGGGGGCGGCAGTGACGGGCAGCGGGGCGTTCACATTCGACAATTCCACGCCGACGCCGGTGCCTTTGGGGACGGCAGATATGACGGTGACGGGGGCGAACGGGTTGATCGACAAGCTGGTAACGCTGGGCCTGTTGCCGGACGATCAGGCGCAGTCGGCGCGGATGATGATGGGCATGTTCCTGACGCCAGGGGACGGCGAGGATGTGCTGACATCGAAAATCGAGGCGAAGGACGGCGGAAGCGTTTTCGTCAACGGCATGCAGATTCAATAAGCGTTCTGCCGATGCAGATGGCAAAAGGGGTCGCCTGCATCGGGCGACCCCTGTTCGTTGGGGGGTGCGCAGATGCCGGGTTAACAGTCCGGCGCGCTGACGTTAGGCTTTGGTCAGGCAAAGGGGACGCGGGATGTATGACTGGGCGGTGCTGTGGGAATGGGTGGAGATTGCGGCGCGGTGGACGCATGTGATCACGGCCATCGCGTGGATTGGCAGTTCGTTCTATTTCATCGCACTCGACCTCGGCCTGGCGCGGGACCGCAATCTGGCATCGGGGGCGGACGGCGAGGAATGGCAGGTGCATGGGGGTGGGTTCTACCATGTGCAGAAGTATCTGGTGGCACCGGCGGCGATGCCCGAACACCTGACCTGGTTCAAATGGGAAAGCTATGCGACGTGGCTGTCGGGCTTCGTGATGCTGATCCTGGTCTATTATCTGGGGGCGGAGTTGTATCTGATCGACCCGGGCGTGGCGGACCTGACGGTCTGGCAGGCGGTGGGGATTTCGGTGGCATCGTTGGCCTTCGGTTGGATTGCCTATGATCTGATCTGCAAAAGCCGGTTTGGGGACGACAACACGCGGCTGATGATCGGGTTGTTCGTTATTCTGGTGGGGATGGCGTGGTTTTACACGCAGGTTTTCAGCGGCCGCGCGGCGCTGCTGCATCTGGGGGCGTTCACCGCGACGATCATGTCGGCCAACGTGTTCTTCATCATCATGCCGAACCAGCGCATCGTGGTGGCGGACCTGATCGCGGGGCGGGTGCCGGATGCAAAGTACGGCAAGATCGCCAAGCAGCGGTCCACACACAACAACTACCTGACCCTGCCGGTCGTGTTCCTGATGCTGTCGAACCACTACCCGCTGATCTTTGCGACGGAATACAACTGGGTGATCGCGTCCCTTGTCTTCC
>JANMDH010000168.1:0-12015 GCA_031376195.1 Gemmobacter sp.
CGCCCTGCGGGTCAAAGTCATCAGAACCGCTGCGGACAACACCATCACCTGCATCATCAGGCTGGTCGAAGAGGCCGAATCGTCGCGCGCGCCAACCGAGCGGTTCATTGATCGTTTCAGCCGCATCTATATGCCAGCAATCGTTGGCGTGGCCATACTCGTGGCGCTTATACCCACATTCGGATTTGCACAGCCGTGGGATATCTGGATTTACCGGGCACTTGCGCTGCTTTTGATCGGGTGTCCTTGCGCATTGGTCATCTCGGTCCCGGCTTCCATCGCTTCGGCGTTGTCGGCTGGTGCCAAAAGCGGCATTCTAATGAAAGGTGGCGCCGTGATCGAGGCGGCGGCATCGGTGACGCAAGTCGCATTTGACAAGACCGGCACCCTGACACACGGACGTCCCGCCGTGACCAACATTGTTCCGTTCGGAACTGCCACGGTAGACGAAGTTCTGGGGGTGGCCGCCGGCGTGGAAAATGGGTCAAGCCATCCACTGGCCATGGCCATCTTGAACCATGCAGCGGAAGCAAAGATTGTACCCCTGCCCTCGCGCGATGCAAAAGCCATCATCGGCAAGGGGGCCGAGGCCATCGTCGGCGGTGCGAAGGCTTGGGTCGCCTCACCGGCATATGCGATGCAAATGCAGGTGCTTGACGGTCCGCAACAAAATATGGCGGTGCAGTTCGAACATGACGGTAAAACAGCCGTCGTCGTCTTCCGCCTTGATCAGGCCCTCGGCCTGATTGCCATGCGGGACGAGCCGCGCACCGACGCGATCAAGGCTGTGCGCCAACTGACCGCCCTTGGCGTCAGTTCGGTCATCCTGACAGGCGACAACCCGCGCACAGCAGCAGCGATCGCCGGCGCACTGGGGATGGACTTCCGCGCCGACATGATGCCCGAAGACAAATTGGTTGCCGTGCGCCAGATGAATGCGGCAGGCGGCGTGATGATGATCGGCGATGGGATCAACGATGCACCCGCATTGAAACAGGCATCCGTTGGCGTCGCGATGGGGTCAGGCACCGACGTCGCACTGGAAACCGCCGATGCCGCCATTTTGCGCGACCGCGTCACCGATGTGCCGGGAATGATCCGCCTGGCGCGGGCAACGTTGGACAATATCCACCAGAATGTAACCATCGCGCTGGGGCTGAAGGCCGTGTTTCTGGTCACGACCTTGTTTGGCATAACCGGCCTATGGATCGCAATTCTGGCCGATACCGGCGCGACCGTTCTGGTCACGCTGAACGCCCTGCGCCTTCTTCGGTTCGACCCTGACCGTGAGGGGTGAGGGCAGGTTGCGGCAGCACGTCGTCATTTCGGTCCAACAGACCCTTCCCGCTGCCTGCTTTGTGTTGCGCGCGCACTATGGCGGCGGCGTCCCGCACCCTGTCGGACACTTGCAATAGCTGTTTGTTCAGCGGGCTGGTCTTGCGCCAGATCATGCCAATGGTCCGCGACGGCGGTGTGCTTTCAAAACGCGCGACGCACACTGCGGCGACCCTTGTCTCCACCGCCACCGCCATTTCGGGGATCAGGGTGACACCCATCCCCGCCCCTACCATCTGCACCAGTGTCGACAGCGAACTTGCATCCAGCAATTCGCGCGGCCGCGCCGCAGGCATTTCGCAGAACGACAAGGCCTGATCCCGAAAGCAATGGCCTTCTTCCAGCAGCAACACCCGCATCTGGCGCAGCGTTTCGCGATTGGGCACCGGCTTGCCCGCATCCGCGTTGGGCCGCACCAGCACGAAGTCTTCCGCAAACAGCGCCACCTCGGTCAAAGACGGTTCTGACACCGGCAGCGCAACGATGGCCGTATCAAGCCGACCTTCCGCCAGTTCCTGCAGCAACTTCTGCGTGGTTGTCTCGCGTATGTGAACATCAAGGTCGGCATTCATCCGCGTCAGATTGGCCATGATGGTCGGCAACAAATAGGGTGCAATTGTCGGGATCACCCCAATGCGAAGCCGTCCCACCAGACGGTCTAGCGAGGCCCGTGCCAGATCGTCCAGTTCATCCACCGATCGCAAGATCCCACGGACACGCAGGGCAAACTCTTCGCCAAAATTGGTCAGCCGTGCCTGCCGCGCCCCGCGATCAAACAGGGCGGTGCCGACAGACTGTTCCAGTTCCTTGATCTGCATCGAAAGGGCAGGCTGCGAAATGCCGCATGTCTCTGCCGCGCGGCCAAAATGGCCATGCCGCGCCAACGCCTCGAAATAGCGGAATTGTTTGAGGGTCAGATTGTTCATCACTGTATCTTATCACAGTAATCAGTAAATCCAACTTAAACTAATGGCTGCAATTTGCTAACATAGGTTAGCGAAATAGAGGGGTCCCTTGCGATTACCCGCAGGTTTCCAAAGATCGGTCGGCGTGCACCAAACGTACCCTGTCCGCCCGGACCCGCACTCAGACTTCGCCGCCGAATAAATATAACCACGATGGGAGACAGCGATGGACGGAAATGATGGCGGGAACGCAGGCCGATGCCCGGTGATACACGGGGCGCCCAAACATGCCTCCGCCGGGGTCCGCTCCAACCGCGACTGGTGGCCCAATCAGTTGAATCTGAAAATTCTGCACCAGAATTCCGCCCTGTCCAATCCGATGGGTCAGGCCTTCAACTACGCCGACGCCTTCAAGAAACTTGATATCGAGGCGCTGAAGGCCGATCTTTTCGCCCTGATGACCGACAGCCAGGATTGGTGGCCCGCCGACTATGGCCATTACGGCCCATTTTTCATCCGGATGGCCTGGCACAGCGCAGGCACCTACCGCACCGGTGACGGGCGGGGTGGCGCATCGTCGGGCACACAGCGTTTCGCGCCGCTGAACAGCTGGCCGGACAATGTCAACCTCGACAAGGCCCGCCGCCTGCTTTGGCCGATCAAACAGAAATACGGCAATCAGATTTCCTGGGCCGACTTGATGGTTCTGACCGGCAACTGCGCCCTCGAATCGATGGGATTCAAGACATTTGGTTTCGCCGGCGGGCGGGCAGACGTGTGGGAGCCTGAGGAAGACATCTATTGGGGACCCGAAGATATCTGGCTGGACGACAAGCGATATACCGGGGATCGCCAGCTGGAAACGCCGCTTGCTGCCGTTCAGATGGGCCTCATCTATGTGAATCCGCAAGGGCCGAACGGCCATCCCGATCCGCTGGCGTCGGCCCATGACATTCGTGAAACGTTCGCCCGGATGGCGATGAACGACGAAGAAACCGTCGCACTGGTTGCCGGCGGTCATACTTTCGGCAAGGTACATGGCGCTGGCGCTGAATCCCATGTCGGTGTCAATCCCGAAGCGGCCGGACTCGAAGCGCAGGGTTTCGGCTGGGCCAGCAGCTTTGGCTCAGGCATCGGCGTTCACACCATCAGCAGCGGGCTGGAAGGCGCATGGACACCGAATCCGATCAGATGGGACAATGGCTATTTCGACACCCTGCTTGGCAACGAATGGGAATTGGTAAAAAGCCCTGCCGGTGCGCATCAGTGGGCCCCCAAGGATGGGGCGATGGCAGGCACCGTGCCCGACGCCCATGACCCGACGTTGCGACACGCGCCGTTCATGGCCACCTCCGACATCGCGATGAAGGTCGATCCGAATTATGCGCCCATCTCCCGGCGTTTCCACGAAAACCCCGATCAGTTCGCCGATGCCTTTGCCCGCGCCTGGTACAAGCTGACCCACCGCGACATGGGCCCGCGCGTGCGCTATCTCGGGCCGCTCGTCCCCGACGAAGTGCTGCTGTGGCAGGACCCGGTCCCCGAAGTCTCGCATCCCTTGATTGACGCCACCGACATCGCCGCGCTGAAAGACAGAATTCTCGCCTCCGGTCTGTCGATTTCCCAACTGGTCAGCACCGCATGGGCCTCGGCCTCCACCTTCCGCGGCTCTGACAAACGCGGTGGCGCGAATGGCGCGCGCATCCGTCTGGCACCGCAAAAAGACTGGGAAGTGAACCAGCCGACCCAACTCGCCCATGTGCTGGAAACACTGGAAGGAATCCAACACGCCTTTAACGCCACGCAGTCCGGCGGCAAAAAAGTGTCGATGGCTGATCTTATCGTACTCGGCGGTTGCGCCGCTGTTGAAAAAGCGGCCCGCAACGCAGGGCACGATGTGGTCGCGCCCTTTACGCCGGGCCGCACCGATGCCACGCAGAATCAGACCGATCAGCATTCGTTCTCTGTATTGGAGCCAACTGCCGACGGGTTTCGCAACTATCTGAAAACCGACTACACCATTTCGGCCGAAGAGATGTTGGTGGATCGGGCGCAACTTCTGACGCTGACCGCGCCGGAAATGACGGTTCTGATCGGCGGCCTGCGCGTGCTGAACGCGAACGTCGGACAGGCCCGGCACGGCGTCTTCACGTCGCGCCCCGAAACGCTGACCACCGATTTTTTCGTCAACCTGCTCGACATGCGCACCGTGTGGAAAGCAGCGCCCGACACTGGCCCCGGCACTGGCCCCGGCACTGGCGATGTGTTCGAAGGGCGCGACCGCACAAGCGGCGAACTGAAATGGACGGGCACGCGGGTTGATCTGGTTTTCGGGTCCAACTCGCAACTGCGCGCCTTGGCCGAGGTGTACGCCTGCGCCGACAGTGCCACGCCCTTCGTGCGCGACTTCGTTGCGGCCTGGACCAAGGTGATGAACGCGGATCGCTTCGATCTGGTCTGATGCAGGCCCCGTAAACATGCGGGCGCGGCCATAACGAGGCCGCGCTCCACCACCACATACGGGCAAACCGGAACCCACCAAGCGGCGTTCCCGAATGACAGCCCTTAGCACAACATTCCTGACGAACCGCTCGACGAAACTGTCCCGCGCCCCATTTCTCGGCTGTGTCTGAGATGAAAAGGGACCGGTGTGGCGGATAAAGACCTTAACAATCGCGGTTTCGCTGTGCCAAGCAGCCGGATCGCCCGGCTCGCGCATCTGGGTGGCATCGCTTCTGGAATTGCGGGTGGCATTGTGGCCGGTGGTCTGCGCCAGATGGCCCAAGGCAGACGCCCCGACATGACCAGCCTGCTGTTGACACCTGCCAACGCGCTGCGGTTTACTGACGGGCTGTCACACATGCGCGGGGCCGCGTTAAAGTTGGGCCAGATGCTGTCGATGGACACCGGCCTTGTGTTGCCGCCCGACCTGACCCGAATTCTTGCGGCGCTGCGCGACGACGCCAGACACATGCCGCCAAAACAGCTGCAAGGCGTCTTGAATGCCGCTTGGGGAACCGGGTGGCACAAACGTTTCACACGTTTCGATGTCCGCCCTTTTGCAGCCGCATCCATCGGGCAGGTGCACCGGGCGCAAACGCTGGACGGACGGGATTTGGCGATCAAGGTGCAATATCCCGGCGTGCGTGCCAGCATCGACAGCGACATCGACAACGTGGCCGCCCTGATGCGTCTGCCGGGCCTTTTGCCCCGCGGCATGGACATCGCCCCCCTGATGGCCGAGGCCAAGCGCCAGCTGCACGACGAGGCCGACTACAGCGCCGAAGGACAGCATCTGGCCCGGTTTGGCCAGTTGCTGGAAGGGTCGGACGCGTTCGTGCTGCCGCAATTCCACGCGGACCTGAGCACACCGCAGATACTCGCGATGGGCTATGTGCAAAGCCAGCCGCTCGACGCCCTGATGGATGCACCCCAAACAGTGCGCGACCGTCTGGCTGCAGAGCTGATCCATCTCGTTTTGCGCGAACTGTTCGAATTTGGCGCCATGCAGACGGACCCCAACCTTGCCAATTACCGGTATGATCCGGCCTCTGCCCGTATCGTCTTGCTGGATTTCGGCGCTGTCCGGACAATCACGCCATCGCTTGGTGCGGATTTCCGCGCGCTTTTGAACGCCGGGCTGGGCGGTAACGCCGATGCAACCCGTGCCGCAATGCAGAAGATCGGCTATTTTGACGCCAGCGTGGCCCACCACTATCAGGATCTGATCATGGCGATGTTCGATGCTGCCATGGCCCCGCTGCGGCAGGAAACGCCCTTCGATTTTGCCGACAACGGCCTGCTCGAACGCCTGCGGGACATGGGTCTGGCGATTGGCAATGACCGGGATCTGACACACCTGCCCCCTGCGGCAACCCTGTTCTTGCACCGCAAGATCGGGGGCATGTACCTGCTGGCGACCAGCCTGCGCGCCCGGGTGGCCCTGCGCCCGATGGTCGAACGCTATCGATAAGGACAAATATTCCGCGCAAGGTCTCTGCGCGCCGCGTCGACCCGCCTTTTCGCGCCTGCGTTGAACCTGCCCCCTCCACCCCTTTGTCGGGCACGCCAGCCATAAATAATTGCCCCCGATTGAAGCATCGGTTCAAGACACGTTCCTTCAGATGCAAATCTGGTAGGGACGGGAACAGCGCATCTTGGCATCACCCGCGTCATCGCCTAAATCCTGCCCATGTTCCAATCCATCCTGCGCCAGTTGATCAGCCCCGCCCCCGCCCGCCTGCCCGCCCCCGAGGTGCGCGTGGCCCTTGCCGCACTTCTGGTCCGTCTTGCCCGGTCGGATTCCGATTACACCGCCAACGAACAGTCGCGCATAGACCGTGTTTTGGCCGCACGGCACGCATTGTCACCTTTTGCGGCGGCGGCCCTGCGCACCGAGGCGGAGGCGTTAGAGGCAGAGGCCCCTGATACTGTCCGCTTCACCCGCGCCCTGAAAGACGCTGTGGAACTGCCCGACCGCGTCGCCCTGATCGAGGCGATGTGGTCCGTCGCCCTCGCCGACGGCAACCGCGCTTACGAGGAGGATCAGCTTTTGCGTCTGGTCACGAATCTTCTGGGCGTCAGCGATGTGGACTCGGGCCTTGCACGGCAACGCGTCGCGCGGCGCGCCGAATGATTGCCTCACTGGGCATGTATGATTTCGGCGATGCGTCGCCTGTGAATGACCGCTTTTGGGCCTTGATCCGGGATCACCTGCGTCAGGCGGGTCAAGACGCACCCGATGCTCTTACCCGGGGCGACGCTGCCTATTGGCCCGCATGGGAATCACCCGATCTCGTCCTGTCGCAAACCTGCGGCTATCCCTATCGCACCCGCCTGCATGATCGCGTTACCTATGTCGCAACCCCCGATTTCGGCATCGAAGGCTGTCCCCCCGGCCATTACCGCAGCCTGTTCATCGCCCGCAGCGGCGATCCTCGCCGCACGCTGGCTGAATTGGATGGTGCGGCCTTTGCTTTTAATGACGACCTTTCGCAATCCGGATGGGCCGCACCTCAGGTGCATGCCCACCGTTTGGGCCTGACCCTGCGGCCCGTTCTGCGCAGCGGCGGCCACAGGCTTTCCGCGCTCGCCGTCGCCGACGCCCGCGCCGATCTTGCCGCCGTAGATGCCGTCACCTGGCAGCTCATGCTGCGCAATGACCCTGACCTCGGGGCATCCCTGAAAGTCGTTGGCCACACAGATCCCACCCCCGGCCTGCCCTATATCGCGGCCATGGGCGTGGACGCCACAACGGTGCTGACGGCCCTGCAATCTGCACTGGCCGTCCTGCCCGCCGCCGACCGCGAAACCCTTGGTCTGTGCGGCTTCGTCCGCATTGCAGCCCCCGCCTATCTTGCCGTGCCAAATCCGCCTTCCCCCGCGCAATACGGACTGCACACTTGATCAATTTGCAGGCAAAGCCCCCCAAACTGGCAGAAAGATCGTTGCAATAGTGCATATTATCGTTCCTATTCGCACATCAAACGCCACCAAGGCGCATCGAACGTGACGACCCAACAGCGGACCCATACGTGACAGCACCGACTCAAAAAAACTCCGCTCCGACGGCGGATGTCCCTGTCATACAGATCAGCGATCTGCACAAAAGCTATGGCCTGCTCGAAGTGTTGAAAGGTGTCGATCTTGAGGCCCCGCGCGGTCATGTCCTGTCGCTTATCGGGTCATCGGGGTCGGGCAAATCCACTCTGCTGCGCTGCTGCAATCTGCTCGAAGACAGCCAGCAAGGCGAGATCCGGTTTGAGGGCGAGGCCGTGCACTGGAAAGGTCACGGCCTTTATCGGCACCCGGCCGACCGGGCCCAAGTGACGCGCATCCGCACCAACCTGTCGATGGTCTTCCAGCAGTTCAATCTGTGGTCCCACCTGACCGTCCTGCAAAACGTCATGGAAGCCCCCGTAATGGTGCTGAAACGCGACCCGGCCGAGGTCGAGGAAAAGGCCCGTGGCTATCTGGCCAAGGTCGGCATCGCCGACAAGGCCGGGGCCTGGCCTGCGCAACTGTCCGGCGGTCAGCAGCAGCGCGCGGCCATCGCGCGGGCGTTGTGCATGGAACCGCGCGCCTTGCTGTTTGACGAACCGACATCCGCCCTCGACCCCGAACTGGAACAGGAAGTCGTCCGCGTGATCAAGGCCCTTGCCGAAGAAGGGCGCACGATGCTGCTGGTCACGCATGATATGAAATTGGCCGCAGACGTGTCCGATCATGTTATCTTTCTGCATCAAGGAAAGATCGAAGAAGAAGGCCCGCCGTCCGAACTGTTCGGCAACCCGCAGACGGATCGTCTGCGTGGTTTCCTGTCGGCAACGGCAGCCTGACCAAAATGTAACCCGCGAACCCCTTGAGGAGACTAAAATGAAAAAACTGATCCTTGCAACCGCCCTTGTCGCCCTGTCCGGCGGATTTGCCGCTGCACAGACCGTGCGGCTGGGCACGGAAGGTGCCTACCCCCCCTACAACTTCATCAACGACGCCGGTGAAGTCGACGGTTTTGAACGCAAACTTGGCGACGAGCTGTGCAAGCGCGCGTCGCTGACCTGCGAATGGGTCACGAACGAATGGGACAGCATCATCCCGAACCTGCAATCGGGCAACTATGACGTGATCATCGCCGGGATGAGCATCACCGACGAACGCGAAGAGGTGATTGATTTCAGCCAGAACTACATCCCGCCCGCAAACTCGGCCTATCTGGCGCTGACAGCCGACGCCGATGTCAAGACCGGGGCAGTGGCCGCACAGGTATCGACCATTCAGGCAGGCTACGTGGCCGAATCCGGCGCCACGCTGATGGAATTCGCCACACCCGATGAAACCGTTGCCGCCGTCCGCAACGGCGAGGCTGTCGCCGTGTTTGCCGACAAGGATTATCTCGCCCCGATCGCTGCGGAATCCAACGGCGAACTCGTGTTGCTGGCAGAAGAAGTGCCCCTGGGTGACGGCGTCGGCCTCGGCCTGCGCGAAAGCGATACCGAACTGAAAGGCAAACTTGACGCGGCCATTCAGTCGATGAAAGACGACGGCTCGCTCAACAAGCTGATCGTGGAATATTTCGGCCCCGCAGCGCTCGTATTCTGATCGTTCCGTCCCGGCCCCGAAAGGGGGCCGGGACGCCCTTGCCAAGGTGCGCCCCCATGTTTGAAGCCTGCGTCAATCCGAAATCCATCGAAGGATTGACATGGCTCACCTGCTACCTCACCTCAGGCAAGCACCTCGGGTTCTATTGGTCGTTTGTGACGGTGCTGGTCCTCGTCCTGATCACCGCACCCGCCGCCCTTGGGTTCGGCTTTGGCGGCGCGATCGCCGCGCGCAGCCATATTCTGCCGCTCCGCCTGATCGGCAAGGCCTACATCTCCATGGTCCGAGGCATTCCCGACATCGTCTTCTTTCTGTTCTTCGTCATCGCCCTTGATCAGGCCATCGAATGGAGCAGACATCAGATCGTCTGCCCCGACTGGCCAGACTCCGTCTGGCAAGGCCTTGAATTCCGCGTCTGCCCCGACGCGAAGGTGCCTTCGTCGAATTCCCCGCAGGTCTGGCATCAGGTCTATGGATTTTCCCTGGCCGTCTTTACCTTTGCCATCGTCTTCGGGGCCTTCGCCGCCAACGTGATCTTTGGTGCGATGCAAGCCGTGCCGCGCGCACAGCTGGAAACCGGGGAAAGTTACGGCATGTCGACCCGTCAGGTGTTCCGCCGCATCCTCGTGCCGCAGATGTGGGTCTATGCCCTGCCGGGCCTGTCGAACCTGTGGATGATATTGATCAAGGCGACACCGTTGCTGTTCCTGCTCGGCGTCAAGGACATCGTCTATTGGGCGCGCGAACTCGGCGGGTCAAAGACCGGTGTCTATGAATACCCGCACCCAGACTGGCGGCTTTACTATTTCCTGTTCCTCCTCGTGTTCTACCTCTGCGTCACGCGCCTGTCAGAAATCGCACTTGGCCGTTTGTCGGCCCGGCTCTCGCAGGGTCAGGCAACTGCCGCTGGCGAAGCCCAGCGAAAGGTTGCTGCATGACCTGCTGGGATACCATCGGCCAATACGCTTTTCGCAGCCTCGGCTACGGGGAAAAGCTGCTGCCACGGGCGGATTTCACCATCTGCCAGCAATTCACCCTGATCGGCTCCGGTCTGATCTGGAACCTCTATTTCGGCATCATCGCCCTTGTCGCAGGCTTTTTTCTCGCGAACGCCCTCGCCCTCGCCAAAACGGCCCGCACCCCATGGCTGCGCAAACCCGCCGAATGGTTCATCTTCGTCTTTCGCGGATCGCCCCTGTTCATCCAGTTCTTCCTAGCCTACGAGGCGCTCGTTATGCTTCCCCGCGCCGGCATCGACGTCTTGGGCATCACCCTCCAGACCTCCTGGCTGACAAAGGCCTGGGCCGGGGCCCTGATCGTCCTCTTCCTGAACACCGCCGCCTATTCGGCTGAGATTTTCGTGGGCGCGCTGCGCTCAATCCCCAAGGGCGATCTGGAGGCGGCCGAGGCATATGGAATTTCCGGCTGGGCCAAATTCCGGCGCATCCAGTGGCCCACGATGCTGCGCCTCGCATGGCCCGCCTACACGAACGAGGCGATCTTTCTGTTTCATGCGACGACTGTCGTGTTCTTTTCCGGCTTTCCCGCGTTCCAGCAAAAGGGCGATGCCCTGTATTATGCCAACTACTTTGCGGACAAGACCTTCAACCCCTTTATTCCCTATCCCATCGTTGCCTTCTATTTCATCCTTCTCACCCTGACCGTCGTTTTGCTGTTCGGACGGATCAACAAACATCTCAACCGCTTTCTACCGCAGAACCAGAAAAGCCGAATCCGCTTGCGTCCGCAGTTGATCAGGTAGTATCGTAAATTTGATCAAATTCGCCGGGGCGCTTTTCCCGGAACCGCCGTGGGGCGGCGTGGGTGTTGCCAAGACACCAGACACGGGATTTCGGTCGCAGCAAAAGGAATGGATCAAGGGCATGATCCCGGCCTTGCCACAACGGCAAGGATGGGGTCGCATGTAACATGCGTATGGCCCCAGCATCCCAAAATGATGATGAAAGACTGGCTTAGAAAACACCCCGAGGTCCGCACCATCCGTGTGGCCGCTGCCGACTTGAACGGACAGGCGCGTGGCAAACGTGTCCCCGCCCGTTATGCGGATAAAGTCGTTAAGGATGGCACCCGCTTTCCTTTCTCCGTCCTCAGCCTCGACATCTGGGGCGAAGACATCGACGACAGCGAACTGATCTTTGAACAGGGTGATGCCGACGGCATCCTGCGCCCGACGGAGCGTGGCTTCATGCCGATGCCCTGGCTCGAGGCACCGACAGCCTTGCTGCCGATCTGGATGTTCCGCGAAAATGGCACGCCGTATGAAGGCGATCCGCGCCATGCCCTGCGCGCCGTGGTAGAACGCTACAAGGCCAAGGGCCTGACCCCCGTCTGCGCGATGGAGCTGGAGTTCTTTCTGATCGACGACAGCGGCAAAACCCTGCAAGTCCCCTCCAGCCCCCGGTCCGGCAAACGCCGCAAGGCCGCCGAAACCCTGTCGATCCGCGCGCTTGACGCGTTCGACACGTTCTTCACCGATCTTTATGATGCGTGTGAGGCGATGGATATTCCTGCTGATACCTCGACCTCTGAAACCGGCCTTGGCCAGTTCGAGGTCAACCTGATGCACTGCGACGACGCCCTGCGCGCCGCCGATGATGCCTGGCTGTTCAAGATGCTGGTCAAGGGCCTTGCCCGCCGCCACGGCTTTGCCGCCAGT
>JANMDH010000179.1:0-4214 GCA_031376195.1 Gemmobacter sp.
CCGCCAGGGCCTGCGCCGGGAACATGTGCCCCCCCGTCCCCCCCGCCGCGATCAGAAGAAGGGGTGCCGTTTTCATCAGCGCCCCCGTCCGTGCAGAATTTCCCCGATTTGCCCCTGCGGACGAATCCGCGTCAGCGCCAGAAGCATGCCCACCGTGATCCCCGCCGCGATCACCGAACTGCCGCCATAGCTGATAAAGGGCAGGGTCATCCCCTTGGCCGGCAGCAACCGCACCGCGACCCCCATGTTGATCATCGCCTGAACCCCAAAGATGCAGGCCAGCCCCGCACCCGCCAACCGCACAAACGTATCGCGTTCCCGCATCAGCCGGTACAACGACCGCACCACGATTGCCGAATACAAGGCGATGATGAACACCACCAGAACCAGTCCGTATTCTTCCGCCGCCACCGCAATGATGAAATCGGTATGCGCATCTGGCAGCACCCATTTCACCTGCCCCGCCCCGACGCCCACCCCGAAAAAGCCGCCCTCCTGAATCGCGTTCGTCGCATAGCCAAGCTGCGTGCGCGGGTCGAGGTCCGGTGACAGAAATCCGTCGATCCGTCTCGCGATGTATTCATAGCTTGAATAGGCGATGATCCCCCCTGCCGCGGCCAGACCCCCGATCATGGTCAGCAGAAAGATCGGCGCACCCGCCACGAAATAGATCACCGACCAGCCAAAGATCACCAGCATCGACTGACCAAAATCCGGTTGCAGCGCCAGCAACCCGATCACCACGGCCAGCGTCAGAAAGGAATACAGCTTGCCCGGCGGCCCGTTCACCGCCTGCGCCGATGCCATCAGCCATCCCGACAGCACGATGAAACAGGGCTTCATGAATTCCGAAGGTTGCACGCTCGCAAACCCAAGGCTGAACCACCGCACCGCCCCCTTGCCATAACCCGTCCCGAAAAATGGCAGCAGGCACAGCGCCATCAACGTCAGCAGGAAACCCACAACACCGATCCTGCGCACCATCGCAGGCGACAGCATCGAACAGACCACCATCGTCACCAGCGCCAGAATGCCGAAAAAGGCCTGCCTCTGCACATAATAATACGGGTCAAGCCCGTTGCGCGTCGCAAGCGGCACCGATGCCGCCAACCCCAGCAATATGCCGATCCCCGACAGGATCAGCACCGCCGAGATCGACCATTTGTCGATTGTCCGCCACCAACGGGAAAAGATCGGCTCGCCCACCCGAACGGGCATGGAGCCATAGACCATCTCAGTCATGGATACCGCCTGATTTTAACTGCACTGCCTCGATCGTCCGGGTTTGCCCCGGATCATGCGACAAAGTGTAACCAAAACCGCCGCCTGTGGCTAGGGGAAAGCGCGGCGTCGCGTTTCACCCGCCCTGCGCTCCGCGCCCCCGCAGCCCCTCGAACCGCGCCAAAGCCTCGGCCCGCCAGTACATCTTGCGATCATAATACTCCGGCACCGCCGGAACCCCCGTCGGCAGAATGTACCACGCCTGTCTGGTCGACGTGAAAATATGAATATCCGGCGGAAACGCCCCCGGATCGTCCAAAGTCCCCACCCGCACGAAGGCCAGCTTCTTCCCCATCCCCGCATAATGCGACCACAGCGCCACCTGACACGCCGGGCAGCGCAGGATCCCCTGCCCCTTGCCCGAATGCGAAGGCGTCACCACCTCCACCGGCGCGCCGTCCAGCACCCTTACCCTGTCCCCCTCGATCATCGCATTCACCGCATGCGGCCCCCCGGTTTCCCGCTGGCACCAGGTACAATGGCAGGCATGAACGACCAGCGGATCGCCGATCATTTCAAAGCGGATATCGCCGCAGGTGCAGTGACCGATCATGGGGAAAGGATGCCGCATCGGGGCAGGGGTTGGCAAGGGTGACACCCGACAGTCAATGCCTTCTGCAAGCCACGGCGCAACCAACGCGCGGCGGCCAATCGAAGGCACGCCGTCGAATAGGAAAGCAGCCAGACAACCGCACCAAAAATGGCACCACTGAAAGCGATGTAAGCCTCGTATCCCCGGCCATGGATAAATGGGTGACGAACTGTCCAATTCTCCATCCACAGCAAGCAAAATGCCATCCCCCGCTTCGCCCCCTCGATCCACCTCGCCAGCTTTACGAACTGCGGCGAAAGCCTGAACACGGCCACATTGGTCTGATCGAGCGCGCCAGTGATCGTCGGCGCGCAGTGGACAGTGTGCCGGGGCTGATCATGGCGAATTGGGTGGTGGGCAAGCTGCGTTGACGATGGCCTATCTGTGCCGCCAGACCTTCACGGCGGAAATCAGCAGAATTGCCGCCAATCCCGGCAACAGGAACGTGCTGGGGATGATCCCGAGCAGCCTTCCCCCGATGAACGTGCCGACGATCGACCCGGCGGCCATCGTGAACAGAAATGTCCGGTTCCTGCCCAGCACGGCAAAGCTCTGATCCCCGCTGTACCGCGCCAAGCCCACCAGCATCGTCGGCAGGCTGACTGCCAGCGAAAGGGAACCGGCCAGCTTGATGTCTGCACCGAACAGCAACACCAAGGTCGGGATCAGCAGCTCGCCCCCGGCGACACCCATGAGGGAGGCCACCACACCGATCCCGAAGCCTGCAACAACCCCGGCGATCATCTGCGCTGAACCGGAAAGAAGGCTGCCAGTTGAACCGGGATTGTGGCCGAACAACAAGATAATGGCGATCATCACCAGCAAGGCGGCGAGAACCTTGTAGAGCGTTTCCGATTTGAGCCGCGTCGCCCATCCGGCCCCGAACCAGGCCCCAATCAGACTTCCGGCCAGAAGGTTCAAGATTACAGGCCATTGCGAAGCGATGTCGCCTAAAGCGACGGTTCCCGCCCGGAACGGCAGAGCGGTGGCGACCACGACAAGGCTCATGGCCTTGTTCAGGATCACCGCTTCAAGGGCTGCAAACCGGAACAGACCGATAAGCAGCGGCAGCCTGAACTCCGCCCCTCCGAGGCCGATCATGCCCCCAAGTGTGCCGATGATGGCTCCGCCGCCGAAAGCGGCAGGCAGATTGCGTGGCGTGGGGGTGATGTCGGTCCTCGTCATCGTGGATATGTACGACTGGATATCTCGGGAACTCCAGCCCGAACACCGCTCAAGACACTTTGGAAGCCTCAAAATCAATGCCCACACCCCGTGAAACCATCCTCACAGCACTGCACGTGCGGCTTCTGCGCTTCCCGCCACCGCCCTGCGCGGCGACATGCTGCCCGAACGCGTGCCCGCCATGAGCCTTGTAATCCTGCGAGACGCCCAGCCACCGGTGGCGCTATTGCCTCTGCGCTCCCACTACCAGCACCGGGCCAAGATCGAGGCTGTCGTGCAAGGCGCAACCCGCTCACCCCGATCAAGGACTCGGTCACCGCAGAAGGCGATGTTGTGGTCCCAATCAACGTCTGGAATTTCGGCCTTTCGTTCAGAAGAACCCTCACCTCGCCGTCCGCCCCGATCCGACTGCCATCCACCCCTTAACAACCCCTTATCACCACACCACAAACCGTTGATATTCCACACTTCCCCCCACCTTGCACGCGTGCAAGCCCTACCCCACAACCCCCTTCACCAACTCCACAAACTCATCCCCCCGCTTCTCAAAGTTCGGATACTGGTCAAACGACGCCGCCGCCGGGGCGAGCAGCACCACCTCCCCCTCCACCGCTTCCGCCGCCGCCCGTTCCACCGCCCGGGCCATCGTTTCGCATATCTCATACGGCGTGTCGCCCAGCTGCAGGGCGAAATCGCGGGCGGAATGGCCGATCAGATAGGCTTTGACCACCGATCCCAGATGCGGGGCCAACGCGGCAATCCCGCCGTCCTTGCCCATCCCCCCCGCGATCCAGCGGATGCGGGCAAAGGCCTGCAAGGCTTTGCCCGCGCTGTCCACATTCGTGGCCTTGCTGTCGTTTACAAAACGCACGCCGCCCTTCGTCCCCACCAGCTGGCTGCGATGCGGCAGACCTGCGAACGAATGGAACGCCTCCTCGATCACGCGGGGCGCAATGCCCAAGGTCCGCACCGCCGCATAGGCCGCACAGGCGTTCTGATGATTATGCGCCCCCGGCAACCCCTCGATGGCCCGCAGATCAATCGACGCCACCTGCCGCCCCTTGCGCCATTCCGCCAAAAACCCCTTGCGCACAAAAACCGACCAGCCATAGCCTTCCAGCTTTTGCCCCGATGAGATGCGGATCACCCGGTCATC
>JANMDH010000209.1:0-8614 GCA_031376195.1 Gemmobacter sp.
CCTTCCGCAAGCGGCGGAATAAACGCGCCTAGTTCGCCGCCCAGACCGCCGCCGCCGCATCCGGCGACAGCGTGTAGAACGCTCCCGCAGCCAGCGTTTCCCAAGCGCCAGTTACGCCACCCGGCCAGATGACCCGAAGCTCGGCCGCCTCCGCCGGGCCCAAACCAACGTGCCACCAGCCCGATTGCCCGCTTGCATGGCCGCCGCCTACCGTGATCTCGCGCGTTTGCACTTTGTCGCCGACGCGCACCTCGACAAAAGCCCCGATCCCCTGCCGGTTCACGCCTGATTGATCCAGCCGGTATTCGATCCACGCCCCGGCATCCGCCGTCGTGTTTCGCCACAACTGTGCTTTTTCGCCCCGGTTCACAACCACAAGGTCCATCAGTCCGTCCATGTTGAAATCTGCAAGCGCCGCCCCCCGCGATGTTCTGGTGCTCGCCACGCCTGCCTTGTCGCCAACCTCCAAAAACGTGCCATCCGCCGTTTGCAGCATCAGGTTATTCGGATCCAGCATCGCAAAATCCGGCATCGCCCAGACGTTGCCCTTGGCCACGAACAGATCGGCCAAGCCGTCATTGTTGACGTCGTCAAACTGCGCATGCCACGCGGTCGATGGCTTCAGATCCGTGCCTACATATGGCCGCTGCGCGATAGCCTTCTTGGCAAACGCCACATCGGCAAATGTCGCAGGCAGGATCCCGGCGGTGGGTGGCGACGCCAGCGTCTGCAGTTTGTTATCCGCCATGCTGGTAAGGAAATAATCTGGGTAGCCATCCACGTTCACATCGCTGCTGGCGATCCCCATGCCCCAGATTTTCAAGGGCTTCCACCCTTCGTCCGCCGTATACGGCACCGGCGCATTGCCGGGCATCACATGCCACAACTGTTCTTGGCCGCCCTTGTAATATTCGCGATCATTCGACACGCGCAGCGACGGGGTGCCTGACCGGTTCCAATCGGTGAACAACATCGACAGGGCACAAAAGCTTGGTTTCAGGGGCAGGGCTGCCTCGAATTTGCCCGCCCCGCCGCGATGCAACCAGTTGTCGGTGCACGACCCCCACGGAAACGCATCCTGGGTTCGGTCGATGTAGTTGCCGACGGCAAGTGTTGGCCAATCGGCCCCTTTTTCCCAGGTTGCGGCAAACGCGGCAGACCAGGCATCCCCACCGTCAAAGCCCCATTCTTCATTCATCCGCGCGAACTTGCAGTCCCCGAGGCCTCGCATCACCACATTTTCGCCCACCCGCAGCAGGGCCAGATCGGTGATCCCATCGCTATCGATGTCCAAAGGATAGGCCCCCGAAACCGCCTCCAGTTCAAGCCCGCTTTGCGCGGCCCCGAACTGCAAGGGGCCGCCTTGACTGCCCGTATTGCGGTAGAATTTGGCGGGCGATGCCCCCCCTGCCAGCAGCATATCGCTCATACCGTCTGCATTGCAGTCAAATGTCGCAACCCCGCCGCCCACAATGTATTCCCATTCACCGGCATAGGTGCTGTCGATGCCCGCGCTGGCGGTTTCCTCGATGAAGGTCGGCAAAGTGGGCAGGTCTTGGGCGGCGATGGCCTGCGCCCCCATCAGCAATGCAGCCACGGTCAGTTGAAAAACCTGTTTCACCGTCAAACCCTCGTATTCAGCTGGGCCGCAAACGCCCCGATGCAGCGCCCTTGGTCCAGCCCGCGTTCAATGGCCTCGCGGAAATGAATGCCCCCATACAGCCGGGAAATGCCCGCCTCATCCGCCGCTGCCTCAAAGCTGGCGAACAGGCGCGGCGGCAGGCCGTCATCCACATGCGTCGCATCTTCAAACGCAAAGTTTTCGCCGAACATCGCCGTCAGGACCACTGCGGCCGCCGCTGATTGCGTGCTGTGGCCGCTTGGATATTCCGGAAACGGCGGTGTTGTCAGGATCGATTCCCACTTCGGGTCCATCGTCCGGCGAATGTAGGTCACCGGTCGCAACAGATCGTATTCGAATTTGGTATTCCAGCAGCCGACGAACGCATCCGCCAACGTTATTCCCATCAGGGCCAGAACCTCTGCCCGCTTTTCAACTGTCGCAGCATCCCGTTCCAGCACCTGCATCGCTATCGATATCCAATGACCGGGCGGTGTTGGCGACAACATCGGATCATCCGACCAGAACCGCGCCACTGCCCGTTGTTCCTTTGTCAGGTTCACCTTGGCGTCAAATACTTCCTTGGCCTGCCGATAAAACTCCGACGCGGGATCTTCACTATAGGCGATGGGCGCGGGCAATCCGCAGGTTGCCCCGTTCGGCATCGCAAACGTGCGGTTCTGGCCCCAACCGGGCAACAGGGGGGCCTGCTGCTGCACGATAACACTGGTCGGCACCCATTTTTCTGGATCGGTCGCCTTTTCATAACTCATCGGGAAGCCCATGTTTTCGATCACAGCCCCCCCGTCGTCCGCCGCCCATGCAAGGATATGGGTTGCCACCGCCTCGCCCTGCAGACGGCTTGCGGCCAGAATCTCGGGCGCCAGCCCTGCGGCCACATCGGCCCCAAACTTGGTGTCCATCGCCGACATCGCCCGCTGGCCGGTCGGGCCGGTGTTACCGAACAGGCTCTGCACGGCATGGGCCAAAGCTGCATGGAGAACGGCAGCATCATCACAATCCGCACCCGCCGGACGCGCGGGCACCGGACGCAGACC
Source organism: Gemmobacter sp. (assembly GCA_031376195.1). Classification (GTDB taxonomy): domain Bacteria; phylum Pseudomonadota; class Alphaproteobacteria; order Rhodobacterales; family Rhodobacteraceae; genus JANPIX01. The sequence goes on from JANMDH010000209.1 coordinate 2,680, forward strand.
GTTCAACTGGCCCGATAACGTCTGCAACCCCCCGCCGCCTTGCACCACGACCTCGAATGCCGTCACACCTAGATAGGCAAAGGCCCGGCTTGCCACCGGCGGCGTGTAGGTCGCCGTGTGGCGCACCAGTTCCAGAACAAGGCGGTACCATGTTTGCAGCACTTGGTCCGGCGTCGGCCGTACTGCCTGCGCCCTGCCCGGAACCGGCATCACGCAAGCCGCCAAGGCCGAAGCCAAACCGAATGTCACCTTGCGTCTGGCCTGATCCATCGTTCCCCCCGAACATCCTGCTCGTTCAATTCCGCGCAAATAATCACGGGTCTACCCCTGTCCGCAAGGAAAACCCGTGCTCGCCCGATCCGCTGCTGCGATTGGTCTGGCCCTGGAAAATGTCGTGCCCCAAACACAAAACGCCGTCAACGCGTCAATCTGCTTGCATAACTGATTACCCGCGCTAACCTTCCCCGCAGGGTTGCATCAGATAGCCCATCGACCAACACAGGGAGGACCGGACCATGGCAGCTTTGCTCGCCTTGTCGTCCATCATTGACCGTATCAGCCGATTTTTTGGCATTCTGGCATCCGTGCTGGTCTTGCTGAGTTGCCTGATCAGCGCGGGCAATGCTGCCTCGCGGTATCTGTTCTCGATCAGTTCAAACGCCTGGCTGGAAATTCAGTGGCAGATGTTTGCCGGCATTTTCCTTCTGGGCACGGCACAGGTGTTAAAGCTGAACGAACATGTGCGGGTCGACATCCTTTACATGGGTCGGACGCAGCGCGGCAAACTCTGGATCGACGTGTTTGGCATTATCTTCTTTCTCATTCCCGTCACCGTGATGATGATCTGGATGGGCGAGTTTTTCTTTCAGGACAGCTTCCGCGTCGGCGAAATGTCTTCCAGCGCAGGCGGCTTGCCCCTTTGGCCGGTTAAGGCCCTGCTGCCGTTCGGCTTTTGCCTGCTGCTATTGCAGGGCATTTCCGAACTGATCAAGCGGATAGCCGGATTGCAGGGCGACCCACGGTATCAGACGGCCTATGAAAAGCCGTTGCAATGACATCTGACGAAATCGTGGGGTTGCAATGCTAGAATACGGACTGCTTGCGCCGACGATGTTCGCCGGCCTTATCGTGTTTTTGCTGATCGGGTTTCCGGTGGCCTTTTCGCTGTCCGCGTTGGGCCTGTTCTTCGGACTGATCGCCATCAACATCGGCTATTTCGATTTCGCCTTCCTGCAGGCAATGCCGTATCGGGTGTTCGGCATCATGTCGAACGACATCCTGCTGTCGATCCCGTTTTTCACTTTCATGGGGGTCATTCTGGAAAAATCCGGGCTGGCCGAGGATTTGCTGGAAGGGGTAGGTCAGGCCTTCGGGTCTGTTCCCGGCGGCCTTGCCTATGCCGTGATCTTCGTGGGGGCCATTCTGGGGGCGATCACCGGAACCGTGGCGGCATCGGTCATCGCCATGGGCATGATCTCGCTGCCGATCATGCTGAAATATGGCTATGACATGAAGATCGGCACAGGCGTGATCGCGGCTTCGGGGACTATTACCCAGGTGATCCCGCCAAGTCTTGTGTTGATCGTGCTTGCCGTTCAACTCGGTGTTCCGGTTGGGGAAATGTATCTAGGGGCAATAGGGCCATCGTTCCTGCAGCTTGCCCTGTTCACCGCCTTCATTTTTCTCGTGTCGATCTTTCGGCCCCATCTGGTGCCCGCACTGCCGCCCGAGGCGCGAACCCTGCGGGGCTGGGCGCTGGCATCCAAGGTGGCATGGGGCATGATCCCGTCCCTTGTACTGATTTTCATGGTGCTGGGCACCATGTTCATGGGATTGGCGACGCCCACTGAGGCCGGTGCCATGGGGGCCGTTGGCGCAATGGTTCTGGCCATCCTGCACCGGCGGTTCAGCAATGCGATGCTGTGGGACGCGATGGATCAGACCATGCGGATCTCGTCCATGGTGCTGTTCATCCTGATCGGGTCAACCGTGTTCAGCCTTGTGTTTCAGGGGGTGAACGGCAGCCGATGGATCGAACATCTTCTGCTCGGCCTTCCGGGCGGACAGATCGGGTTTCTGATCTTTGTGAACATTTTCATCTTTTTTCTGGCCTTCTTTCTCGATTTCTTTGAAATCGTGTTCATTGTGGTGCCGTTGCTGGTACCGGTGGCCGTAGCGCTGGACATCAACCTGGTGTGGTTCGGGCTTTTGCTGTGTGTGAACATGCAGACCGCCTTCATGCATCCGCCCTTCGGCTTTGCCCTGTTCTATTTGCGCGGCATCGCCCCGCCCGAAGTGAAAAGCCGCGACATTTACCTCGGGTCGATCCCGTGGATCATTCTGCAGCTCATCCTGGTCGGCATCCTGATCTTCTGGCCGGAAAGCGTGACCTACTGGGTCTCGGCGGATGCCGTGCTGGATGCGGGAGCAGTCGAAAACGCGCTGGACGGTCTGGCAATGCCCAGCACCGCGCTGCCGCCGCTTGATCTGGGTATCGATTGACTTCAAAAATGAACCATCCAAGGGAGGACGACCAATGAAAAGACGTGACTTTCTAACCACAGCCGCAGTGGGTGCCGCGGCAACCACACTCGCGGCCCCCGCGATTGCCCAGGACGCCCCGGCGATCAACTGGCGCCTGACTTCGGGTTTCCCGAAATCGCTAGATACGATCTACGGCGCTGCCGAGGTTTTCACCAAAGCCGTGGCCGAAGCGACGGACAACAAGTTCCAGATTCAGGCCTTTCCAGCCGGTGAAATCGTGCCGATGCCCGAAGCATCGGATGCCGTGGCCAACGGCGTCGTCGAAATGGCGCATACGGCCAGTTATTATTATTGGGGTAAAGAACCCTGCTTTGCTTTGGGCACTGCCGTCCCGTTCGGAATGAATGCCCGTGGCATCAACGCCTGGTACTACCATGGCGGCGGCATCGACCTTATGAATGGCTTCTATGCCAAGCAGAACCTCTACAGCCTGCCCGGCGGCAACACCGGTGCCCAAATGGGCGGCTGGTGGCGCAAGGAAATCAATTCGGTTGCCGATCTGGCGGGTGTGAAAATGCGCATCGGCGGTATGGGCGGCAAAGTGATGGAAGCCTTGGGCGTCGTGCCACAGCAGATTCCCGGCGGCGATATCTATCCGGCGCTGGAACGCGGCACGATCGACGCCGCCGAATGGGTCGGCCCCTATGACGACGAAAAGCTGGGGCTGAACAAGGTGGCGCCCTATTACTATTATCCCGGTTTCTGGGAAGGCGGCCCGACGCTCAACTTCATGATCAACCTTGATAAGTGGGCTGAATTGCCTGCCAGCTACAAGGCGGTTGTGACATCGGCGGCGGCAATGGCCAATGTCGGAATGTTGGCCAACTATGACGCCAAAAACCCCGCAGCCCTGCGCAGGCTTGTGGCCGGTGGCGCGCAACTGCGTCCCTACCCCGAAGATGTGATGGTTGCCGGCTTTGCTGCCGCCAACAAGCTTTATGCGGAAATTTCAGCGACGGACGCGGATTTCAAGACGATCTTCGAAAGCCAGCAAACGTTTCGGAACGAAGCCAACCTGTGGAATCAGGTGGCGGAATACACCTTTGACACGTTCATGATCCGGAACCGCCCAAAGGGGTGAGACTGCCAAAGTAAAGGCCGCGCCGAAGGGTGCGGCCTTTTTCGTGACAAATGCTCCCGACGATAACCCAAAAGTTTTCAGAAAACTTTTGTCAAAAATCTTCTGAAGATTTTTGCGCCTTTCAGATCGCCGCCGCCGTCACCTCCACCTCCACCAGAAACTCCGCCCGCGTGAACCCCGTCACGATCACCAGCGTGGATGCGGGCAGCCGCGTCAAGCCCGCGAGCCACGCATCCCGCGCCGCCATGTACCCCGCCATATGGCTACGGTCCGTCACATAGGCATTGATCCGGATCACATCCCCCGGCCCCATCCCCGCCGCCGCCAGAATCGCTGCGCAATTCGCAAAGCACATGTCAGCCTGCCCACGCGCATCCGGTGGAACCGTTTCATCCCCGGCAATCCCCAACTGCCCTGATGTCACCACCAGCCTCGCCCCCGGGGGCACCTCTACCCCATGCGCATAACGGGCAAAGGGTGCACGGATGGCGACGGGTTGCAGCATTTTCATCTGACGGTCCTTTCATACGACACCGCGTGGCAATGTCGGCCTTGCCAATCTTTGCCCAACCGTGACAACCACTTTTGCAGGTCGCCACACTCATCTGCATATTTTTTCATCAGAAACAGATCGCGCCTGCATAAGTCTGTAGCAATAGGGGGGCCGCACGCTAACAATCTGTCCAGATCGACTCGTTCCCGCCAAAGCATCACCTCGGGTAACATCAAAGCATAACAAACGACTCACTCGGAGGTAGTCACATGAATATCCTTTCCAAAGTCATGGGTGGCACGGCAATTGTTGCGGTGATGACCGTTGCATTGGCCCCGTCTGCAATGGCCCAGAACGTGGCCGTCAAGTTCGGAACCAACTGGGTGGCCCAAGCCGAGCACGGTGGATTTTACCAGTCGGTCGCCGACGGCACCTACGCCGCCTGCGGGCTGGATGTGACCATCCTTCCCGGCGGGCCGCAGGTGAATAACCGCGCCCTGATGCTGTCGGGTGAAGTGCAGTTCAACATGGGCGGATCGACGCTTGATGTGTTCTCGTCGGCACAGGAAGGTGTGCCTGTCGTCGCCGTCGCCGCCGCGTTCCAGAAAGACCCCCAAGTCATCGTCACGCACCCCGGGTTCGCCAAATCCTTTGAAGAACTGACCAAACTCGACAAGATCCTGATCTCGGACGGGGGCGTTCTGACGTTCTGGGCCTGGATGCTCAAGGCTTACGCGTTCAAGCCCGAACAGCGTGAGGTGTATACTTTCAGTGCAGCGCCGCTTCTGGCAAATCCGACGTGGGGGATGCAGGGGTACCTGTCGTCCGAACCCTTTGCCGTCGAAAAAGAGGCGGGCTTCAAACCCGATGTCTGGCTGATGGCCGACGCAGGCTACACCGCTTATTCGACCACGATCGAGACGATGGCCGATACCATTGCTAACAGCCCCGAAGTGGTCCAGTGCTTTGTCGATGGGTCGGCCAAGGGTTGGTACAACTATATCTACAACGATAATTCCGCCGCCAACGCGATGATCAAGGCCGACAACCCCGACATGTCGGACGAAGCGATTGCCTATGCGGTCGAATCGATGAAAGCTAATGGCATCGTCGACAGCGGCGACACACTGACAATGGGGATCGGGGCGATGACCGATGCCAAGATGGATGACTTCTTCAAAAAGATGGTCGAGGCCGGCGTCGTAGCCGCCGATGTCGATTACAAGGCGGCCTACACCACGCAATTCGTGAACAAAGGCGTCGGGCTTGACCTGAAGCCTGCCCAGTAAGGATCAGCGCCGGGGGTGGCATCATCGCCCCCGGCCCACCACGATGACCGACCTCGCACACCGTCCAACTCAGGCCATGGGGCAGCGCCCCCGGCTGATGCAAATGCAAGGGATCGCCAAGGTGTTTGTCGGCAATGTCACGGCATTGCGCAACATGAACCTGACCGTGGACGAGGGCGATTTCGTGTCCCTGCTAGGCCCGTCCGGCTGCGGCAAATCCACGGCCCTGCGCCTCATTGCCGGGCTGATGGCGCCGACACAAGGCCGCATCCTTTGGGAAGGCGGGCAATCTTCGGGCGATCTGGGCGTTGTGTTTCAAGAACCTACGCTGATGCCTTGGGCCACCGTGGCGCGCAACGTCTATCTGCCATTTCGACTGCGCGGCCAAAGTTTCGCCAGCGTTAGGGACGAGATTGATCAGGCACTCGCCCTTGTCGGGCTTGAAAATTTCGGGGATGCCTATCCACGCGAATTGTCCGGCGGCATGAAGATGCGGGTCAGCATTGCCCGCGCCTTGGTGACGAACCC
>JANMDH010000278.1:0-4823 GCA_031376195.1 Gemmobacter sp.
ATTCCACTGGGCGACGAACTGGAAGGTTCTGGCCGAGAATTTCATGGAAAGCTATCACCTGCCGGTCTGCCATGCGGGCACCATCGGGGGCCATGTGGACCTTTTGAAGATGTCCTGCCCGGAAGGGCTGCCTGCGTTCAACTATCATTCGATCTTGAAGAATGATGCGCTGGACCTGACCTTGGCGCATCCGACGAATACGGTGCTGACGGGGGATGAACGGCGCACGACCTGGCTGATTTCGGTCTATCCATCGCTGCTGATCACGCTTTCACCCGGGTATTTCTGGTATCTGTGCCTGACGCCGGACGGGCCGGGGCATGTGAACGTGTTGTATGGCGGCGGGCTGGCGCCGGAGTTTGTGGCAGACCCGAAGGCGGGGGAACACTTTGCCCGGTTGAAGGCGCTGCTGGATGACGTGAATACCGAAGACAAGGGCTGTGTCGAGCGGGTCTATCACGGGCTTTGCGCGGGCATGTCGGCCCCCGGGCCACTAAGCCATCTGGAACGCCCGAACTATGATTTCGCAAGGTATATCGCGGGCATGATGGAGGGGGTCGCGCCATGAACAGCCCGATGCGCGCGCCGGGCGGTGGTGAGGCGGTGGACGTGCTGATCGTGGGCGCGGGCCAGGCCGGGATCGCGATGAGCGAGCATCTGGGCCGTTTGGGAATTTCGCACCTTGTGCTGGAACGCGACCGGATTGCGGAACGCTGGCGGTCGGGGCGGTGGAATTCGCTGATGGCGAACGGGCCGGCCTGGCATGACCGGTTCCCGGGTCTGCCGCACCCGGGTGACCCGGAGGGGTTTCCGGGCAAAGAGGCGGTGGCGGACTATTTCGAGGATTATGCGAAAAAGATCGCGGCACCCGTCCACTGCGGTGTTTCGGTAACCTGTGTGCGGCGGAACGCGGATGGACCGGGATTTGTGGTCGACACCACCGGGGGTCGTTTGACCGCGCAGGCGGTAGTGGCAGCTACGGGGCCGTTTCAGCGCCCGGTTATCCCGCAGGTGGTGCCGCAGGACAGCGGCGTGATCCAGATTCATTCGGCAGACTACCGCGCGCCGGATCAGTTGCCGCCGGGCGGAGTGCTGGTTGTGGGGTCGGGGTCGTCGGGCGCGCAGATTGCCGATGAACTTCGCCGCGCGGGCCGCCGTGTGTTTCTTTCGGTGTCGGCGCATGGCCGCCCGCCACGGCGCTATCGCGCGCGGGATTTCACTTGGTGGCTGGGGGTGTTGAACAAATGGGATATCGAGGCGGCACCGGACGCGCGCCATGTCACGATTGCTGTCAGCGGGGCGAACGGGGGGCACACGGTGGATTTCCGCCAGTTCGCCGCCGATGGTATCACGCTGACGGGCAGGGTCGCGGGGTTCGCAGGGGGTGTGATGACTTTCGCGCCGGACCTGAGTGAAAACCTGAACCGGGGCGATGCCGATTATCTTGCGCTGCTGAATGATGCCGATGCGTGGGTCACGCGGAACCGCGCCGACCTGCCGGAGGAGCGGGGGGCGCATGCCATCCTGCCCGATCCGCCTTGTGTGACGGACCCGGTTCTGTCGCTGGAACTGGGGGCTGCGGGGATCACGTCAATCGTCTGGGCGACCGGCTATGCGCGGGATTTTGGCTGGCTGCAGGTCGATGCCTTTGACGCGACGGGCCGTCCCCGGCACCAGCGCGGCGTGTCGTCAGAGCCGGGCATCTATTTTCTGGGCCTGCCGTGGTTGGCCCGGCGCGGATCATCGTTCATCTGGGGCGTCTGGCATGATGCAAAGCACATCGCCGACCACATGGCAAAGCTGCGCGCCTATCTTGACTATGCCCCCGCCGACCACAGCATCTGAGAAAGAAGAATTCATGGCCCATACCCGCATCCGCAAGTTCAACACAAAGGACACCTATCCCGAACAGAGGCTGGACAATGATCTGGCCCAGGCGGTGGTGGCGCGGGGGACGATGATCTTTCTGCGCGGCCAGTGCCCGCAAGACCTTGATACGGCGGCCAATATCGACAGCCACGATCCGGTGGAACAAACACATAAGGTGATGCAGAACATCCGCCAGCTGATCGAGGAATCGGGCGGGCGGATGGAACATTTGTGCAAGGTCGTGGTGTATCTGACCGACGTGCGCCACCGCGAAGCGGTGTACCGAACGATGGGAGAATACATCAAAGGCGTGCATCCGGTGTCGACAGGGGTGGTGGTGACGGCGCTGGCACGTCCCGACTGGCTGGTGGAAATTGACGCGACGGCGATGATCCCGGATTGAAAAAACGGGCGTGGACTATTCCGCCCGGGGAAACCGTTTGCTGTCTTCCAGCACGTTCAGATCCATGTGGTTGCGCATGTAGCGATCCGACGCCTGCTGCAGCGGCTGAAAGTCCCACGGGTAATATCCGCCCTGCCGCAGGGCCGGATAAACCACCCAGCGCCGGGCCTGACTTTCGCGCACCGCAGCGTCATAGGCGGGCAGATTCCAGCGCGCCGCAGCCATGGCCCGGAACCGGGCGAGGGTGTCTGCATGGGCGGGGTCGGGGGCGAGATTGCGACTTTCGTCAGGGTCATCGGCCAGATTGAACAGCAGATCGGGATCGGCGGGACAGTGGATGAATTTCCAGTCCCCCTGCCGCAGCGCCACCATCGGCGTGATCGTGCCTTCGGCGGCGTATTCCATCGCGACGGGCGCCTCCCGCGCCACGCCTTGGGCCAGCGGTAGCAGGCTTTGCCCGTCCGTCCACGGCATCACCTCGGCCATCGATACCCCCGCCAGATCGCAGATCGTCGGCGTCACGTCGATGCTGCAGACCGGGGTTGTGACCAGACCGGGCGCGAGGTTCGGGGCCGCGATCATCAAGGGCACCCGGGCCGCGCCTTCAAAGAAGTTCATCTTGAACCACAACCCGCGCCGCCCCAGCATTTCGCCGTGGTCGGACACGAACACGATGATCGCCTGTTGCCGCGTCGCCGTCATTGCGGCCAGAATTTCGCCGATCTTGTCATCGACGTAACTGATGTTGGCGAAATAGGCCTGCCGTGCGCGCCGGACATGCGTATCCGTAATCTGCAGCCCCTGCCAGTCGCAGGCATCCATCAGGCGCTGCGAATGCGGATCCTGATCCTTGAACGCAATGCCGTTGGGCGGTGTCAGGTGCGGGCTGTTTTCGTACAGATCCCAGTATTTCCGCCGCGCCACGAACGGGTCATGCGGATGCGTGAAACTTGCCGTCAGGCACCACGGGCGCGCATCGGCCCCACGCGACAGGTCGTATATTTTCTGCACCGCCTGATGCGCCACGTCGTCATCATATTCCAGCTGGTTCGTGATTTCCGCCACGCCTGCGCCGGTGACGGAGCCGAGGTTGTGATACCACCAGTCAATGCGTTCACCCGGTTTGCGGTAATCGGGGGTCCAGCCGAAATCGGCGGGGTAGATGTCGGTGGTCAGGCGTTGTTCAAAGCCGTGCATCTGATCCGGCCCGACGAAGTGCATCTTGCCTGACAGGCATGTCTGATATCCCGCGCGGCGCAGATGATGCGCAAAGGTCGGGATGTCAGAGGCAAATTCGGCGGCATTGTCATAAACCCGCGTCCGGCTGGGCAGTTGGCCTGACATAAAACTGGCGCGGGCGGGGGCGCACAGCGGCGACGCGGTATAGGCGTTCTGGAACCGGACCGACCGGGCGGCCAAGGCGCGCAGGTGGGGCGTGTGCAGCCAATCGGCAGGGCCGTCCGGGAACAGCGTTCCGGTCAGCTGATCGACCATCAGGATCAGGATATTCGGTTGTGTCATGCGCCCCCCCTGTTTGACCACGCTACGGCGCGGCACTGTCAGGTCTGTTCCGGGACCGACGTTTCCCGGACGCTTCCGCTTGGTTTGCAGACCTTTGAAGGCGGTTTATCGGGGATTTCGATGTGCTGCCATGGCCACTCGGCTTGACTTGCCCCCAAGCCCGGTGTCAATCGGGCCGGATCATCAAAGGGACGACGCCCATGCACGCCTACCGCAGCCATACCTGTGCCGGATTGAACACCGATCATGTGGGGCAGACCGTCCGCCTGTCGGGCTGGGTGCACCGGGTGCGGGACCATGGTGGGGTGCTGTTCCTCGATCTGCGGGACCATTACGGGATCACGCAGGTGATTGCGGACAGCGATTCGCCCGCGTTTGCAGCACTGGACGGCGTGCGCGCGGAATGGGTGGTGTGCATTGACGGGCTGGTGAAGGCGCGGGCGGCATCCTTGGTGAACCCGAAGCTGCCGACAGGCGCGATCGAGGTTTATGCGACGGGGCTGACGGTTCTGGGGGCGGCGGATGAATTGCCGATGCCGGTATTCGGCGATGTGGATTACCCGGAAGAAACGCGGCTGACCTATCGGTTTCTGGATCTGCGGCGGGACAAGCTGCACAACAACATGATGCTGCGGTCGAACGTGGTGCGGTCGTTGCGCAACCGGATGTGGGATCAGGGGTTCAACGAATTTCAGACGCCGATCATCACGGCATCGTCGCCCGAAGGCGCGCGCGATTTTCTGGTGCCGTCGCGCCTGCATCCGGGGAAATTCTATGCGCTGCCGCAAGCGCCGCAGCAGTTCAAGCAGCTGATCATGGTGGCGGGGTTTGACCGGTATTTCCAGATCGCCCCGTGTTTCCGGGATGAAGACCCGCGCGCGGACCGCAGCCCGACCGATTTCTATCAGTTGGACGTGGAGATGAGTTTCGTTGAGCAGGAAGACGTGTTCGCCGCTGTGCAGCCGGTTATTCAGGGCGTGTTCGAGGAATTCGCGCCGGGCAAGAAAGTGGCGGCGGACTGGCCACGAAT
>JANMDH010000286.1:0-6079 GCA_031376195.1 Gemmobacter sp.
GCACGACCGGCAACCCCCCGAGGATACTTGGGCCAATGCGAAAGAGTTTTCTGAAGGCCGGTTTCAGGCAAAAAGTGGGGCAGCGAATGCTGGCCCTGCGATGACCTTTTCCCTGATCGCGCGCTGCACCAAGACTGGCCGGTTCGGGATGGTGATGTCATCATCCTCGTCCGCCGTTGCGGCGCGGTGCGCGCATGTGCGGGCGGGGGTGGGAGTTGTGGCGAGCCAGAACATCACGGACCCGGCGCTGGGGCCTTTGGTGCTGGAGGCGCTGGCGGCGGGGGGGGATGCGGCGGGCGCTTTGGCGGGCGTTTTGCAGAGGCGGGCGCATGTCGCGTATCGCCAGTTGCTGGTGCTGGGGGCGACAGGCGCGCCTGCGATACATTCGGGCGCGCAGGTGCTGGGCATCTGGGGGCAGGCGGTGGGGGTGGATTGTGCGGCGGGGGGGAACCTGCTGGCAAACGCGCGGGTGCCGCAGGCGATGGTGGAGGCTTTTACAAGGGCGGTGGGACCGTTCGGCGACCGGCTGATCGCGGCGTTGCGGGCGGGGCGGAAGGCGGGGGGCGAGGCGGGGCCGGTGCATTCGGCGGGGCTGAAGATCGCGGACAGGCTGGACTGGCCTTATGCCGATCTGCGCTGCGACTGGGTGGATGAGGGGTGCCCGATCGAGGCGGTGGCGCGGGCATGGGCGGTTTATGCGCCACAAGCGGACGCCTATGTGCAGCGCGCCACGGACCCGACGGTGGCCCCGTCTTATGGCGTGCCGGGCGATGAATAGGATGGCTTGGCGTCACGCCTGATCTGGCTTAGCCTGTGCCTATGCCCCTGCGTTTCACCCTGCGTCAGTTGGAATATCTGGTCGCCGTGGGCGATGCGGGGTCGATTGCGGCGGCGGCGCAGAAAATCAACGTATCCTCGCCGTCGATCAGCACGGCCATTGCGCAGCTGGAGGCGGAGTTCGGGCTGCCGCTGTTCCTGCGGCGTCATGCGCATGGATTGTCCCTGACCCAAGGCGGGCGGCAGTTCGTGGCCGAGGCGCGGGCGGTGCTGGCGGCGGCGGGGCGGCTGCCGGACGCCGCGCAGGCGATCACGGGGCAGGTGCGGGGGCCGCTGGCGCTGGGCTGTCTTCTGACCTTTGCGCAGGTGGTGCTGCCGCAACTGCGGCGGGGGTTTTCGGCAGTGCATGCGGAGGTGGCGATCACGCAGACGGAGCATGATCAGGCAGCGATATTCGAGGGGCTGCGGGATGCGAGCCTTGATCTGGCGCTGACCTACGATCTGCAGATCCCGGCGGATCTGGAGTTTCAGGCGCTGATCAGCCTGAACCCCTATGTCCTGCTGCCGCCGGATCATGCGCTGGCGGGGCGGGCGCGATTGAAGCCGCAGGACTTGGTTGGTTATCCGATGGTGCTGCTGGATTTGCCATACAGTGCGGATTACTTCCTGTCGTTCTTTGCGCGCGAAGGCCTGACGCCCACCATCGCGGAACGCACGCGTGATCTGGGGGTGATGCGGTCGATGGTGGCGAACGGGTTCGGGTATTCCATCGCCAATCTGCGGCCGGTGAACGGGGCGGCACCGGATGGGCAGGCGCTGATCTATGTGCCGCTGGAGAGTGCGGTGGGGCCGGTGCAGATGGGCCTTGTGATGGCGCGGGGGGCGCAGGTGTCACTGACGATCCGGGCGTTTACGGACCCGTGCCGGGGGCTCCTCCCGGCGCCGGGCGCGCCGGGGGCTTGGGGGGGCCAGACCGTATGAAGATACAGGTCGTAATCCACTTCACTTATGGTGCGCGCCACGCGGGCGTATTCGGCGGCCTTGATTGCCACAAAGGTGCGGTGCATGTCGGGGCCGAGCGCATCCTGCAGGAATTCTGACGCCTTTGCCGCCTCGATTGCGCCGCGCCAATCAACGGGAATCGCGGGGGCGTCAGCGGTATCCGCGTAGCCGTTTCCGGTGGTTTCCGGGCCGGGGTCAATGTTGTGCGCCATGCCGTGCCGCACCCCGGCCAGAACGGTTGCAGCGACAAGATAGGGGTTGGCGTCCACGCCTGCGGGGCGGTGTTCGATGCGGCGGGCGGCGATGTCGCCTGCCGGGATGCGCAGGGCGACGGAGCGGTTGTTGACGCCCCAGGTGGGCGAGACGGGGGCATAGGACTGGTTGGCAAAGCGCCGCCAGGAATTGGCGTGGGGGGCCCAGACGAGCATGGATTCCCCCATCGTGGCGCGCAGGCCACCAAGGGCGTGCAGAATGGCGGGCTTCCACTGACCCTCGACGGGTTCGACAAAGACATTCCGGCCTGCCGCGTCCATCAGGGACACATGGAAGTGCATGCCGGACCCGGCGTAATCCTCGATCGGTTTCGCCATGAAACAGGCGGTGACGCCGTGCGCGCGGGCTTGGGCGCGCACGATGCGCTTCAGGCGGATCAGGTCATCGGCGGCGGCCAGAACATCGGTGCGGTAATGCAGGGTCAGTTCGTACTGGCCGGGGGCATATTCCGAAATCATCGTTTCGGCGGTGATCCCGGCCTTGGCAGCGCCTGCATAGATATCGCTGAACAGGGGCAGCATGCCGTGCAGGTGATCGACGGAATACACCTCGGTCTTGTGGCTTGCCCGTCCATCCAGCACGTCGCGGGCGGGTTGAACCTTGCCGTTGCCGTCGCGGTCATTGGACAGCAGGAAAAACTCCAGCTCGAACGCTGCGGTGGGATGCAGGCCCTGATCCGCCATCGCGCGCACCTGCCGAGCAAGCGCATGGCGGGGGTCGGAGGTCATGGGGAGGCCGTCAAGCGTGTACATCGACAGGAGGAGTTCACCGCGCGGGGGCGTGGTATTGTGCAAGGGCACGAGAGAGCCGGGAATGGGCCAGGCGCGCAGATCGCCATCGCCCTGATCCCAGATGAGGCCGGTCTCGTGCACATCCTCGCCACAGATATCGAGGCCGAGGATGGAGATCGGCAGATGCCGCCCGGCCTTGTAGAGGGACAGGAGTTCATGCCGCCGGATGATCTTGCCGCGCCCGATGCCGTTGGCGTCATGCAGGACGATATCGAAGGCCTCGATCTGCGGATGGGCGGCGAGAAAAGCCTCGGCCTCGGCGATCAGGGAACCGGAGGGACTGTGCGGGGTCATGTCTTTCATCTGAACAGGCTTTCGGTGACTTCGTCAAAGGCGGAAATCAGGCGGTCGATCTGGCGTTTCTTTGTGGTGGGGCTGATCAGCATCATGTTGTGGAAGGGGGCGATCAGGCTGCCACGGTTGAGAAGGCCGATGTGGAGGGCGGATTCGACGGCGGGCATGTGGGCCAGTGCGGCGTCGGCCCCGTTGCGCAGGGGGCCGGGGGCGCAGATAAACTCGACGCGGGCACCGACGCGGACGACATGCCAAGGGGCGGCGCGTCGGGCGATGACGCGGGCGAGGCCAGCCTCCAGCCGGGCGGCACCGCGTTCCATATGGGCGTAGTTCTTTGCGGTCATGACTTCGGAGAGTGTGGCCACAAGGCAGGCGAACTGCATCGGATTGGCGGACAGGGTGGTGCCCATGCCGGAATGGCCCGGAGCGCGGTTGGTGTTGGCGGTGTGGTAGCGGGCGGCGACAGCGTCGGTCATGCCCCAGACGGCGGTGGGCAGGCCGCCGGCGATGCATTTGCCGACGATGAACATGTCGGGGGTGAGGCCGTGGGTGCGGGTGTAGCCGCCAAGACCGGTGGAGATGGTGTGGGTTTCATCCATCATCAGGAGCGCGCCATACTGGGTGGCAAGGGCGCGGAGACCGTTTAGGAAGCCGGGGTCGGGCAGCACCATGCAGGAATTGGTCATGACGGGTTCGGTCAGGATGGCGGCGACATCGCCGCGTTTCAGCGCCGCCTCGACCCCCGCCAGATCATTGAATTCGCAACAGACGGCGCTGCCTGTCAGATCGGCGAACTGGCCCAGCAGGCCGGGGCGGTTGATGGTCTTGCGGCCTTTCAGGGTGACCATCGCCTCATCCACGGTGCCGTGGTAGCAGCCGTTGAAGACCAGCACCTTTGGCCGACCCGTCACGGCGCGGGCGACGCGCAGGGCAAAGCGGTTGGCGTCGGTGGCCGTCGTGGCCACCTGCCAGCGGAAGGGGCCGAAAGTCATCGACAGCAACTGGCCTGCGGCCATCGAGCTTTCGGTCGGGAGCATGTAGGTCAGGCCGCGCCGGGCCTGCGCGCGGATCGCGCGGGCGACGGGGGTGGGGGAATGGCCAAACATGCTGCCCGTGTCGCCGAGGCAGAAATCGTCGATGGTGAACCCGTCGATATCGGTCAGGCGCGCGCCGCGTGCGCGGTCCACGACCATGGGAAAGGGCAGGGGCCAGTCGGACATCCAGTGCATGGGCACCCGGTTCAGCCAGTGATCTGCGCCCGCGTTCAGCGCTGCCTGCGCCTTGGGGCGCGCCGTCGCATAGCGCGCAACCTCAGACGCGCGAAAGGCTTCGAGCCTGTCGCGGGGGATACCGGCGATACATTCTGGTCTGGTTGGCATGGTCCACCTCGGGCGTGATCCGGGCGCTTATGCCGCCTGATTTGATCAAATTCAAGCTGCGCGAAACTTTGCAGTTTTCTTTCTGGTACAAATATCCCCGCCGGAGGCTCTGGCTTTGCGGGCAAGAGCCTCCAGCAGGGATATTTGAGGACAGAAAATGTTCAGGTGACCCGGACTTCGATCAGGTTCGGACCGTTGCCGCGTCGCGCCAGCGCGTCCGCCAAAGCGTCCGGATCGTTGGCGACGCTTTGGAACGGCAGATCGCAGGCGGCGGCGAAGGGTTGCAGGCGCAGGGGGGTGGGGGTGCAGCCGATGATTTCGGTGCCCGCGCCGCGCATCGCTTCGGCAATTTCGCGGAAACTGGCATTGTTCCAGACGATGAAAGTAATGGGCAGACCTTCGTCGACTGCCGTGCGCAATTCGCCGGGGCTGAACTGCAGTCCGCCGTCGCCGATCAGGCAGACAACGGGCACACCGGGGGCGGCAAGGGCGGCACCGACGGCGGCACCGGGGGCAAAGCCGAGGGCGCCGAAGCCGGTGGCGGCGTTGAACCAGCCGCCGGGGCGGTCGTGGTCGTGATACAGGTTGGCGGCATAGACGGGCTGGGTGCTGTCACCGACGATGACGGCTGCGGGGATGGCGCGGGTGATCGCCTCGACCATGGTCAGCTGGTGCGGCATGGGGGCGTAGACGGCGGCGAGTTCGGCGCGGGCGGCCTGACGCGCGGTGGCGGCACGTGCTGCGCCATCGGTCTGGCGGGACCGGGCGGGCAGCAGAGCGGCAAGGGTCAGCCCGGCATCGGCGCACAGGGTCAGGGTGGCAGGATGGCGGGCGAGTTGATCGGGGCAGATGTCGATGCGGATCATGGCGGACAAATCGGGCAGGCCGCCGTCCAGGTTCATGTTGTAATCGGTCTGGCCGAGTTCGGTTCCGATGGCCAGAATGCGGTCGGCCCCGGCGATCAGCTCGCGGACGGCGGTCAGGCTGGGGCTGGCGGGCACGGTAAGGGGATGGGCGTGCATCAGGCCGCGGGCATTGATGGTCTGCACGACGGGGGCGTCGAGCGCTTCGGCCAGTGCCTGCAGGGCCGCGCCATGGTGGCGGACGCCGCCACCGGCAAGGATGACGGGACGTGCGGCCTTTTCCAGCAAGGCCCTGGCCTGTGCGATCTTGTCCGCATCTGGTGCGACGGGGTAGGGCAGCACCGCCATGGGGTGCAGTTCGCAGGGCAGGGGCATGACATCGGTGGGCACTTCGATATGCACGGGGCCGGGGCGGCCGGAATGAAGGGCGGCGAAGGCGGCATCGAGAACGGGACCTAAGGCCTGCGGTCCGGTCACCTGAAAGGTGGGGCAAAGGGTCTGCACCATCGCGGCCTGATCGGGGAGTTCGTGCAGCATGCCCCAGCCTTTGCCGAGCGCGCCGCGCGCGTTGACGCCGGAGATGACGAGGATGGGCACTGAATCCTGGCGCGCCTGGGCCATCGCGGTCAGGGCATTGGTCAGGCCCGGCCCGGTGATGACGAAGGCGACGCCGGGTTTGCCGGAGACGCGGGCATAGCCG
>JANMDH010000303.1:0-5177 GCA_031376195.1 Gemmobacter sp.
CGCCTTGCCGGGCCCGATCTGGCCACCCGGACATGGCCGGCCCTGACCACGGCTGCGGCGTTGTCAGTGCACGCCGCCGCGGCCGCGGCAACCAAGCGGCGCAAACAGCAGGTGGTCGGCCCGGACGGCAGCATGGTTGACGGCAAGGATGCGTATCGTGCCACCCGGCAGGCGCTCCGCCTGCAGTCGGAGCGGGCGGGGCGGTTATCAGTTGCACGGGCCGTCGGGGGGACCGACGGGTTTCGGGAAAGGCTGGTGCGGTTCTGGGCGGATCATTTCACCACTGTCGCCAAAAGCCCGCTGCATGCGGGTCTGGTTCCGGCCATGGTGGATGACGTGATCCGGGCGAATGTCACGGGGCGGTTTTCCGATCTGCTGATTGCGGCAACCCTGCACCCGGCGATGATCCTGTATCTGGATCAGCACCGATCTGTCGGGCCGAATTCGCCAAAGTCGAAAGGCGGGCGCAATGGGCTGAACGAAAACCTTGCGCGGGAACTGATCGAACTGCACAGTTTGGGCGTTGATGCGACTTATGCGCAAAGCGACGTGCGCCAGATGGCCGAATTGCTGACGGGCCTGCTGTTCGCGCCGGGGCAGGGTCAGGTGTTCAACGCGAAAGCGGCGGAACCGGGGCCGGAAACCGTGCTGGGGCAGACCTATGACGGCGACGGCGTGGCCCCCATCCTTGCGGCGCTGGAGGATCTGGCCCTGCGCCCGGAAACGGCACGGCATCTGTCGCGCAAACTGGCTGTGCATTTCGTGTCCGACACGCCTGACCCCGCGATGATTGCGGCGATGACGGATGCCTATGCCGAAACGGGCGGCGATCTGATGGCTGTCTACCGTGCGATGCTGCTGCATCCGTCGGCGTGGTTGCCCGACCTTGCCAAGGCCCGCCAGCCCTATGATTTCATCATTGCCGCGCTGCGGGCGTTGAACATCGGGCCTGCGCAGATCGGGGACATGCCGCCGCATACCATGGCAAAGCGTCTTTTGCAGCCGATGGCGCGTATGGGACAGCCGATGTACCGCGCGCCCGGCCCCGACGGCTGGGCTGAAGAGGCTGAGGCGTGGATCACCCCCCAAGGTCTGGCCGCGCGCATCACCTGGGCGATGGAAGTGCCGTCACGCCTGCTGGCAGAACTGCCGGAGCCTGACGCCCTTGGCGCGCGGGCGCTGGGGCCGCTGATCAGTGCGCCGTTGGCGTTTGCGATGGCTGCTGCGGAAAATCGACGCGAAGGCGTGGGGCTGGTGCTGGCCTCTGCCGAATTCAACCGGCGATAGGGGCTTGGGATGGACCGACGCGGATTTCTGAAACAGATGGCGGCGGGTGTGGCCTGTTCGGCGGCGGCGCATCCATGGATGACGACCGTGACACTGGCGGAAACCGGGGGCGGCGGCGCGTTGGGGGATCATCGGCTGATCGTGATCATCCTGCGCGGGGCGATGGACGGGCTGGACGCCGTGCAGCCGCTGGGCGATCCGCTGTTTGCGCAGTATCGCCCCACAATCGGGGTGAATACCGGGGCGGTCCCGCTGGACGGTTATTTTGCGCTGCATCCCGGGCTGGCGGGCCTGAAACCCCTGTGGGATGCGGGCGAACTGGGGTTCGTGCATGCGGTGTCGACCCCCTATCGCGACAAACGCAGCCATTTCTACGGGCAGGATCTGCTGGAGGCGGGGACGGGCACGGATGTGGCCGGTGGGCCGCAAGCGCGCGACGGCTGGCTGAACCGCATGTTGCAGGTTGTGCCCGGGCTGCGCGCGGAGACGGCCTATGCGATGGGGCTGGAGGCGGCCCCGATGCTGGCGGGGGCGGCGCCGGTTCTGAACTGGTCGCCGGAAACCCGGCTGAACCTGTCTGCGCAGGGCCAGCTGCTGCTGGAACGGATGTATCACGACGATCCGCTGTTCCGCGATTCCGCATCGGAGGCGATGGCCCTGATGCAGATCGACGTGCCCGAACGCGACCACATGGCGGTTGGGGCGGCGCGCAAGATGGCCGATACGGATGCGCTTGCGGATTTTGCGGCAGACCGGATGACGGGCGCGACGCGGATCGCGGCCTTTTCCCTGTCCGGCTGGGACACGCACCGGATGCAGGCGACGACGATCACATCGTCGATGGCGGGGCTGGAGCGATTGATTTTGCGGCTGCGCGATCAGCTGGGGCGCCAAGTCTGGGCGAAAACCACGCTGCTGACGATGACAGAGTTCGGGCGGACGGCGCGCGAAAACGGATCACGCGGGACGGATCACGGGACCGGGGGCGTGATGCTGACGGCGGGGGGCGCGGTGCGCGGGGGCCGGGTTGCCGGGCGCTGGCCGGGTCTGGCCGAGGCGGACCTGTACGACAGGCGCGACCTGATGCCGACATCGGACGTGCGCGACTGGGCGGCCTGGGCGATGCGAGGGCTGTACGGGTTTGACCGCAGTCTGCTGGAAACGGCAGTGTTTCCGGGGTTGATCATGGGGGATGATCCGGGGCTGATTTTGTAACGCGCCAATTGCCCCGGACCGTGGCAGCAGCCATAAGGGCGAACAGCGGATGGCAGGGCACAATGGATCATCACCAGAAATTCGGCGCGGTGGTGCCTGGTTGGACGGCGGTTCCGCGCCCCTCGGCCGATCCGTTGCAGGGGCGGTATGCGCGGTTGGAGGCGTTGGACGCCGATGCGCATGCGGCCGATCTGTACCGGGCGTTCAGTGCAGATGACGCGGTGTGGGATTATCTGCCCTACGGTCCCTTCACCTCGGCTTCGGCCTATCACCGCTGGGTGCGCGATACGGCGACGGGGGCGGACCCGATGTTCTATGCGATCCGCGATCTGGCGACGGGGCATTGCGGCGGGGTGGCAAGTTACCTGCGGATCACGCCGGAGCATGGGACAATCGAAGTGGGGCATATCAATCTGTCCCCGGAACTGTCGCGGACGCGGGCCGCGACCGAGGCGATGTTCCTGATGATGGACTGGGCCTTTGCGGCGGGCTATCGGCGGTACGAATGGAAGTGCGACGCGCTGAACCTGCCATCGCGGCGTGCGGCGCAGCGATATGGATTTTCCTATGAAGGTATTTTCCGGCAGGCGGCGGTGGTCAAGGGGCGCAACCGGGATACGGCCTGGTTTGCGATCATCGACAAGGATTGGCCGGGGGTGCGCGAGGCGTTCCGTCTGTGGCTGACGCCTGCGAATTTTGACGGCGCGGCAGGGCAAAGGGAACGACTGTCCGACCTGACCCGTCTGACCGGGCGGGTGCCGGACCCGATGGCGTAAGGGTCAGAGCAGACAGGTTGATAAAATCCGGCCCTGCAGCAGGGCGGGCAGATGCGGCAGGCTACGCCCTTGGCGCAGCCCATCGGCGGCAAGCATCAGGGCGGTGTCGCCGGAGGTGCGACCCAAGCCTGTCAGAAACCCGGCCAGATGGTCACGATCACCGCTGGTCTGCACCGCAGCCAGCAGGTTTTGCGCAAGGCGCAGATCGTCGTGCAAGGCCAGCGGGTCAGGGGTGGGCGTGGTGGCGGGGGTCGGGTTTTGCGGGGTATCCCCGGGCAGGACCATCGCCAGAAAGGCGGCGAGGCCCGGCAGGGGTTTTGGCAGGAACCCGTCTGCCCCGGCGGCAAGGGTCAGATCCCGCCCCGCCGGATCGCCGCTGGTGCCCAGCAGGGTGGCGCGCGGATGCGGTTCGGCGGCTAGGTCGCGGATCATGTCTTCCCCGCGACCGTCGGGCAATCCCAGATCGACGATCACCACGTCCGGGTCATAGGTCGCCAGATGCGCATAGGCGGCACGCAGGCTGTCGGCGCGGCGCAGCCGCCCGCCAAGGTGCAGGGTCATCAGGCGCAGCGCGTCGCTGGCGAAACGGCTGTCGTCCACCAGAAGAACCGTCATGCCGTGCAGGGGACGGGACAGACCGGGGGACGGCATGGCGGGATGAAAATGGCTGGGCATCGTCGGGGTGATCCTGTGGCAGTCGGGCCTGCCATTCTTGCGATGCACTGTGTTAAGGTCGGGTTAAGGCGGCTGCGGCGCAGGCGCCTCTTGTCACGGACAGCGGTGGCTTTCATAAGCGGCACGGCAAGTAAAAGGCGGAGCGGAATGATCGGACGATTGAACCATGTGGCGATTGCAGTGCCCGATCTGGCGGCTGCTGCTGCGCAGTACGCGGGCACGTTGGGCGCAGTGGTGGGCAAGCCGCAGGATGAACCCGACCACGGTGTCAGGGTCGTCTTCATCGACTTGCCGAATACCAAGATCGAATTGCTGACGCCTTTGGGCGATGCGTCGCCCATTGCAGGATTTCTGGCGAAGAACCCCTCGGGCGGCATTCACCACATCTGTTACGAGGTGCCCGATATTCTGGCGGCGCGCGATGCATTGCAAGCGTCGGGGGTGCGGGTGCTGGGGTCGGGTGATCCAAAAATCGGGGCGCATGGCAAACCGGTGCTGTTCTTGCACCCCAAGGATTTCAACGGCTGCCTGATCGAACTGGAGCAAACCTGACATGACCATCACCGCCGCCATCGTGCTGTTTTCCGTGACCTGGTTCATGGTATTTTTCATGGTGCTGCCCGTCCGGTTCAAAAGCCAGGCGGAGGCGGGCGCAGTGGTCAAGGGCACACCAAAGTCAGCCCCGGCGGACGCCGTCGTGGGCCGCAAGGCAAAGATCACGACAGGCATCACGGTCGTGCTGTTCGTGGCCATGTATGTGGTCATCACCTCGGGATGGATCACCATCCGCGACATCGACGTGATGGGGCATATGGGGCCGGAGCCTGCGGATCAGAACTGACGCTGCACCAACCTGTGATAAAGGTGGGTAAAGGTCGCAACCCCCAGAACCGGAATGATCAGGTTCACGAACGGCACTGACAGGGGAGCGGCCATCAGCGTTCCCGCAAGCCAGATCTGCCCGGAATGCCGACGGCGCAGCGCCTTGGCCGCGTCACGGCCCACCCGGCGGCTGGCGACGAGGGTAAAGAATTCCCGACCCAGAAGAAATCCGTTCAGGCCCCAGAAGATCAGGGGAATGAAGGGGCCGCTGAACAGATAGGCGATCAGGGCGACCGCGTTCACAGCGATCAGCAGGGCAAAGAAATTGGCGGTGTCGATCAGGCTGTCGGCGAACGGCACAGGGGCCACAGCGGCAAGGTCGGGATAATGCCGATCCTCGAC
>JANMDH010000281.1:0-5671 GCA_031376195.1 Gemmobacter sp.
GTGGGGGCGGTGAAAACCAACCTTGGCCTGTTGCAGGCCGCGCGGGCGGCACTGCCGGAGGCGGTGCTGATCTGGAAACCGCATCCCGATGTGGAGGCGGGCCTGCGTGAAGGGCATGTCGGCGCGACTGATCTGACAGAGATCGGGGCCGTCGTTGCGCGGATGGCTGATCCCCTCGCCCCCAGCGTCAGCCCCGCATCATCCTGCACCTGACCCACCACCAGAACCCGGTGACCCGCAGGCAAATCAGGCATGTCCCCCTGCAGATTGTATTTCGTCACACCAGACTGGATCAGCGCGCGCTGCAGCCGTTCCGCCCGCCTGCGCGCCCAATCCGGCAGGGGCTGGCGCATCGTCGTCTCGATGGCGCTCGGGCCGGACGGATCGAAATACAGCCCCTGATCATCCACGATCAGCCCCACCGCCGGCACCAGATCGGCCCCCAGACCACGGGATCGCAGGAACCCGTCCTCGATCCGGCGCAGGGTGACGCCGCGATGATCCGGCACCGCACTCGTGCCCCAGACCAGCAGGTCGCGCCCGGTTTTCCGCGCCAGACCCACCGCCTCCGCCCCGGTGCGGGCAAATATCACCGGTTTCTCGCGCCCGAAAAAGGTCTGCACCCACGGCCGTTTCCACGCCCGCATGCCAAAGCCGACATGACCCCGGCGATCCGCGCGAAAGGCCCGCACCTCGGCCTCCAACTGGTCCACCGCTTCTTCGAACGAACACAGCCGGTCCCGGCAGGGGTCGTACCAGACAGGCGCCAATATCATCGCCGCTGCAAACAGTTGCGTCGCCGTCAAATTGCGCGTGCGCCGGGGCGGGGGCTGTTCATCCGCGCTCAGGCCCCATCCGGCATAGAACGGCTGGCCAAAGACACGCGGGCGGTGGCCTGCCAGAATCGCCTCGAACCCGATCTGGGATGACACGGTATACACCCGCGCCGCCCCCTGCAGCAGCCGATGGGGCGACACCGCCTCCGACAGCAGACTTACCCGCCCCGAGGCGTCCGCCTGCCCGAAATGCCCGGGCCGCAGACCCAGCTGCGTTTCCGGGTGGGACTTGATCACCACCCGCATCCCCGGGTTTTCATCAAGTGCGGCCCGCAGCATCCGTTGAAAAGTCTGCGCATCAGCTCCGCCATGGCGGATCGAGGCGTCGTTCAGCCCCTGATCGACCACCAGGACATAGCCCGGTTCGGGGCAGGCGAGGTTGGCCAGATGCAGGTTGTATTTCGAAAGATCCAGCCACCGCAGGCGCGCCATCCCATCAACGGCCCGCTGCAAGACTGTTGCGTCCTGCAACGGGTCGGTTTGCAGAATCTGTTCCAGACGCGACGGCTGGCTGCTGTCGAAATGCACGCCGATCGGGTCGATCAAAACCCCCAGCGGCGCATCCCCGGCACGACCCGGACGGACCGACCGCAGGAACGCATCCTCCACCCGGATCAGGGGCAGATCGCGCCGCCCCGCCACCGCCGCCCCGCGCCACGCGGTCGGGCTTTGACCCCAGACGACAACCCCGTCCGCAGGCCCGGGCAAACCGAACCTGACCGCATGCCCGGCCAGCGCCAAGATGCGCCGCAAGCGCCGTTCCCGGAAAAAACCTGAATTGAAGGCGAACAGACGGGCCGGGATGGGCGGCCCGCCGCACGCACCGCGGCTTTTCATGATCAGGTCCTACTGGCCCGTTGCGGCGTTGGTGATCGCATTCGCGGAATTGGCAGTGCCGGTGATGGCGTTGATCGTCTTTTGCCACTGCACGAAAGGTGCCTCGGTCACATACACGGTATCGCCATCCCTGATCAGGAAATCGCGTGCCTCGAAGATGCCCAAAGGCGAGGTAAGATCAAGGATATAGACGATCCGTTGTTCACCCACCAGATCCGGGCGGCCCAGCACCTCTTGTGCCACGCCCTCCAGTTCGTTGCGGAAGACAAAGATGCCCTTCGGGTCGGCAAGGCTGCTGGACAGACCGCCGACCTGCGCCAGCGCCTCGACCGCCGACAACGACTGGGTTTCAAACTGCACCATGCTCTGCGTACCGGTCGCCCCCAACGCAGTGTAGGCCCGCCGGTCGCGTTCCACGATGATCTGGTCGCCACTGCGCAACGCGATATCCAGACCGGGGTCTTCAAACAGATCCTGCAACCAGACCTGCCCGGTCTTGCCGCCCCGCGTCACCCGCACAATGGCCGACGATGGTTCAATCGCCACCCCGCCCGCACGCGCCAGCATGGCCCCCAGCGTCCGCGTCGGGCGTTCGATATTGAACACGCCTTGCCCGCCGACGGCACCTGCCACAGTGACGGTCGATCCGTCCCCTGCCGCCCGCGTCACCGTCACCTGCGGGTCGGGCGTTTGTGTTTCCAGTTTGCGCGTCACTGCCTGACGCAGGCCTTCGGGGGTTTGGCCCGATGCCTTTATCCGGCCGGCATACGGGATAAAGATATATCCCTGCCCATCGACAATCACCCGGTCCAGTGCGGAAACACGCTGGCCTGCATTGCCCAAAAGCGGGTCGTCGCGCACGTTTTCATAGATCGTCATCGCCAGCACATCGCCCGGCGCGATGATGTCGGAACCCATCAATCCTGCATTCCGGAAATCCGAACTGAACCCGTAGGTCACCGCACCCGAGGCCAGTTTCGTCACGCGGCTATCGACAGTCACAACAAAGGCATTGCCCTTTTCCAGCACGGAACCGGAAAAAATCTCGGATTTGTTCGGCCCTGACCGGGGCAAGCCGCAGGCAGCAACCGACAGAATCAGGGCAGTCAGCAGAATGCCACGGGCAGCTTGTGATGTCGTTGGGCGCACTGCGCGGTTCCTCTTGGCGGGACAGCCACTATTTACATCGGCAACCTAACGAAGCCGACCGGAAAACTCCAGTGCCACAGCCTGTGGGGTCCTGACAAGCTGCAACTGTTGCCCCCCTGCCGCTTTCTGTGTGACCAGCGCGTCATAAGGGTCATCCTTGGCCAAAAGCCGGTCAACCACCCGACGCAACAGTGCCTGGCGGCTGTTGGTGGCGTAAAAGCCCCCTGTCACCTGGCTGGTTTCCAACAGGAACCGGCGAAAATCGCGGTAGGCCCGGCTGTCAGGGTGGTCGGGATCGGCAAAGAAATCAGGCAGCGATTGATCCGACACAAGCCCTGCCTTGTTATAGATCGCCGTCCCGAAAATCTTGAGCGGCAGTCCGCGCCACAGCACCTGTTGCCCGGCCGTGGAATTGATCGTGACCGCACTGCGCGCCGGGTCCAGCAGGGCCGCGAGTTTCCCCCCCCGAACAAAATGCACCCGGTCCGCCAGCCCCGCCTTGCGCGCCAGTCTTGCAATTTCGCCTGCCAGGGGCAGGCGTCCGTCTTCCAGGGGATGGGCCTTGAAGACCAGATGATGATGCCGGGGCGCGCCTTGCGCGAACCCGTCGATGACCAGCGCAACAAAGTCGGTCATTTTCGCAAAGGGCGAATGATCGCGAAAACTCGCGTCATGTTCCAGTTGCAGCAACGCCAGATGATAGGGAAATCCACCCTTGCGGATGCGAAAGGTGGCGATCATGCGGCCCCAGCGGTGCAAAGGCAGCAGCGCCAGACGCCGCAGATACAGCCGGAATTCCTGCGCCGCGCTCAACGCCCGGTGGGGGCGGAACGCGGGAAACCGGCGACGCCCCATCAGAACAAGCCCGTGATAGACCGCGCCCCAGAACATGTGCTGGCGCAGGTCGCCCCAGGTTGCCGGGGCCTCCGGCTGGTCTGACGCGGCCCCTTCCAGCGCCGCCTGAATACGGGGCAGATCCATCTGCATCAGCCGCGAATGCCCGTTCGCCCCCCCGCGTTCATAGGTGACCCAATAGGGCCGCAGATAACCTTCTTCGAATACATGCACCGTGATGCCCCGCCGTCTGGCCGCCAGAATGGCCACCGCGTGAACAGGGCGCGTGTCGCCGTACAGCACAAGGTCCGTGATGCCGTGGTCCGCAAACAAACCGCCGATCTGCGCGGGCCAATCCGCAGGTGCGGCATGGCTGGGGATAAAACTGGGACGGTCCGGCCAGAACGCCTGATCCCCCCGGTTAAAGCCGACCCGCCACACACTTGCACCGGATTTTCGCAAAAGGGCCGCAAGCTGGCCAAAGAACGGGCCATGCGGCCCTTGCAGGAACAAAAATCGACGGGTGCTGGGCACAGGACTCATGATCGGCTTTTCACTTATTTCGGTCGGTTATAACCCCAAAGTTTTGCGCTTGTCTTGCGCGGCGGCAAGCCGGGGACTAATCCTTTGCGCAGGCATCAGGGGGCAGGCATGTTTACGGGTATCGTCACGGATATGGGCGAAGTCATGGCACTGGATCAGCAGGGCGATCTGCGGGCACGCATTGCCACCGCCTATGACACCACGCGGATCGACATCGGCGCGTCAATCGCCTGCGAAGGCGTTTGCCTCACAGTGGTCGATCTGGGCACCGCGCCGCGCAACTGGTTCGATGTGCAAATCTCGGCGGAAACCGTGTCGAGGACGAACATCGGGCACAACGGATGGCAGGTCGGCACACGGATCAATCTGGAACGCGCGCTGAAAGTCGGCGATGAACTCGGCGGTCATATCGTGTCGGGCCATATAGACGGCGTCGCCGAAGTGGTCCGTGTGGCGCCTGAGGGCGGGTCCGTGCGCGTCACCTTTCGCGCCCCCGAGGCTTTGGCGCGGTTCATCGCCCCCAAAGGCTCGATTGCATTGAACGGCACTTCCCTGACCGTGAACGAGGTGGAAGGGGCCGAATTCGGGGTGAATTTCATCCCCCATACGCAGTCCGTGACAACCTGGGGCACCGTCGCCGTCGGGGATCTGGTCAACCTTGAGGTGGATACGATGGCGCGCTACGTCGCGCGCCTGCGCGACTGGGACTGATGGCGTTGATCGGCCATAACGGCGGCCCAGGCGTCGAAGACGGCGCGAGTTGGCGTCGCCACTGCTGGGCCAAGGCGCGCGCTGATCTGCTGCCGACCCTGCCGATCGAGGTGCTGCGGGGCCGGGTGCGCCGGGCCAGGGAATTGGGGCTGGAATACAAGACCTATGCCGGGGTCCGGGCGTCCACCGGGCACGATGTCGTGGCCTTTCTCTTTTCCAGCAATGCCTTGCGGCTTTCGGCCCCCATGCCCGCTTTGTCGGCGGACCGATCTGCAAAACTGGCCGCGATTGCCGGGGCGGACAGGATTGCCCTTGCACAGGCGCCCCTGAACACCGTGCAGGTCGCGCACTCTGCCGGGCCGGTGGTTGATCAGGTCGCACAGGCACCCGGCCTGCTGGATCATTTTGGTCAGACGCGGGCGGTTCTGCGCATGGCCATGGGCCGGCGCGCATCGGACAGGGTCCTCCTGATCGGCGACACCGCACTTGAGGCCGACTGGTGCGCCGCCGCACGGCTGGCAGGCTATCTGTCGGCCGACCGTTACTTCTGGCCAGCCTCCGCCCCGCGATAATGCTGCAGCACGAACAGCCGGATCGCTGACGCAAGCCCGACATCCGCCCCCCGCCCCGCATCAATTTCCGCCGCAAGCGCATTGACCGGCTGCCCCCGCCCCACCGCAATCTCGGGGAACGCCTCCCAGAACTCCGCCTCCAGCGACACCGACGTGCGGTGACCGTTCAGGGTAAGGGAATGTTTCGCG
>JANMDH010000332.1:0-4801 GCA_031376195.1 Gemmobacter sp.
CATGCTGGCGCGCGGCCTGAAACCGTTCCAGACGCTCTATCACTGGGAAATGCCCTCAGCGCTTGCTGACAAAGGCGGCTGGACCAACCGCGACGTCGCCCATTGGTTCGCGGATTTCGCCGAATGCATCACGCGGCGCATCGGCGACCGTGTGGCAGCGGTGGCGACGATCAACGAGCCGTGGTGCGTGGCCTGGCTTTCGCATTTCATGGGCATCCATGCACCCGGCACCCGCGACATCCGCGCCGCTGCGCGGGCGATGCACCATGTGCTGCTGGCGCACGGGGCGGGCGTTGAACGCCTGCGCGCAATGGGGCAGAAGAACCTCGGGATCGTGCTGAACTTCGATCACGCGCAGGCAGCGACCGACGCGCCCGAAGATGCAAAAGCCGCCGCCCTGTGGGACGGGATCTTCAACCGCTGGTTTATCGAAGGCATCACCCAAGGCACTTACCCCGCCAACGTCATCGAAGGGCTTGGCCCCCACATGCCCGCCAACTGGCAGGATGACATGGCCCTGATCGGCCAGCCGCTCGACTGGCTTGGCGTCAATTACTACACCCGCCACCTGACCGCCCATGCCCCCGGTACGCCCTGGCCATCCTTGCGCGATGTGCCCGGTGATCGCCCGAAAACCCAGATGGGATGGGAGATTTACCCCGAAGGCCTGCGCAGTTTCCTAACCCGCATGTCGCGCGATTATGTCGGCGATCTGCCAATCTATGTGACCGAAAATGGCATGGCAAATGCCGACGCGGTCGCCGACGGCGCAGTCGACGATACCGTGCGCGAGGCATTCCTTATGTCCCATCTGGGCGCCACCCGCGACGCCATTGCCGACGGGGCCAACGTCAAAGGCTTTTTCTACTGGTCGCTTCTGGACAATTACGAATGGGCCGAAGGCTATGAAAAACGTTTCGGCCTTGTGCATGTCGATTATAAAACCCAAATCCGCATCCCCAAGGGATCCTATCACGCCTATGCCCGCATGATCGCGCGCAACACCTGAAACCGGAGCGGAAATTGACCGAACCTCTCGTCGCCGAACCTCTTGTCATAGTGGCCGATATCGGGGGCACGAACACCCGAGTCGCCTTGGCAGACGGGCGCAAGGTGCGCAGCACATCCGTGCGCAAATACAGCAACGCGTCTTACCCCGAACTCGGCCCCGTATTGACCCGCTTCATGTCAGAAACCGGGATCACCGATGTGGATGGCTGCTGCGTCGCCGCCGCAGGTCCCGTGCGCGACGGCGTGGCCACGATGACCAATCTGGACTGGGTGATCGATAGCGCGGCCCTGACGGCAGCAACCGGCGCGGAACAGGTTGCAATCCTGAACGATCTGCAGGCACAGGGTCATGCCTTGGGCCACATCGCCCCCGCAAACCTGCGCAGCCTGATCGCCGGTCCGCAAAAGGCGGGCGGATCGATGCTGGTCATCGGGCTTGGCACCGGCGTGAATGCCGCCCCCGTGCACGAAGCACCCGGCGGCCGCATCGTGGCCGCATCCGAATGTGGCCATGTCACGATGCCCACCCGAACCGCAGATGATCTGGCCCTGGTGACCTTCGTCGAGGGCTACGGTCCCCACGCGCACGGTTTCGCAGGCGTCGAAGATGTCCTTGCAGGCCGTGGGTTGGAACGGCTCTATGCGTTTGCCTGCGTGCAGGCGGGCGCGCCCGACGAAAAGCCTGCCGCAGACGTGATGGCCGCGATTGGCAGGGGCGAGGCGAATGCCGTGACGGCCGCACGGCTTTACACCCGGATCTTGGGCGAGGTGATGGGCGATCTGGCCCTGATCCATCTGCCCTTTGGCGGAATTTACCTGATCGGCGGAGTCGCCCGCGCGATGACCCCCTATCTTTCCGACCTCGGTCTCACCGTGGCCTTCTGTGACAAGGGCAGGTTTTCGGACTTCATGCAGGGCTTTGCGGTTTCGGTGGTCGAAGATGACTATGCCGCCCTGACAGGATGTGCGGCCTATCTGGCGTCACTTGGCAGATCATGAAACGAAAAAGGCCCGCGTGGATTTGCGGGCCTTCTTGTAATGGGTTTCAAACCACTAATGCGCTGCCATTACTGCCCTCTTGGTCAGAACCCCAATCAGGTTGGCACGGTAGTCCGGCGTTCCGTGCAGATCGCCGATCATCCCCTTGGCAGACGCTTTCAATCCATCAATATTAACTGGATTGAAGTTGACACTTAGCGCCGTTTCCGCCTCTTTCCAGCGGAAGACGCCATTTTCCGACGCCCCCGTCACCGCCACCCGCACCCCGCCTGCATGTTTGGCCACGAAAACCCCCACAAGGGCGAACCGTGACGCGGGCTGATCAAACTTCACATAGGCCGCTTTTTCAGGGATCTTGAACTGCACTTCGGTGATGATCTCGCCTTCGTCCAGGGCAGTGGCGAACATCCCCTGAAAATAGTCGTCCGCCGCGATCTTGCGCTTGTTCGTCACAATCACCGCGTCCGACGCCAGCGCCCCGGCAGGATAACAGGCTGACGGATCGTTGTTCGCCAGACTCCCCCCGACCGTGCCGCGCGACCGCACCGCCGGATCACCGATCCGGCCCGCCAATTCCGCCAGCGCCGGATAAAGTTTCGCCGCCTCGCGCGCCACCATCGCATGCGCTGTCGCCCCACCGATGTGCAGCCCCCCCGGCCCCACGCACACACCCTGCATTTCCGCAATGCTGTTCAGACTGACCAGCACCTCCGGCGTCGCAAGCCGTTGTTTCATCGTGGGTATCAGGGTCTGCCCCCCTGACAGGGCTTGCGCCCCGTCATGGGCCAGCGCCTTGACCGCATCCGCGATGCTGCCGGGTTTCACGAATTCAAAGTTCTGCATGATCCATCCCCCCTAGTTCATCGCTGACCAGACGCGCGATGGCGTCAGCGGCATGTCGATATGCTTTACATCCGTCCGTCCGTTCCGGTGCAACGCGTCGATCACCGCGTTCACCACTGCGGGCGGCGACCCGATTGCTCCGGCCTCGCCGCAGCCTTTCACACCCAGCGGGTTGTGTGTGCAAGGCGTCACGCAGCTATGGTCAACCGTGAACATCGGCATGTCGTCGGCGCGCGGCATCGTATAATCCATGTACGACCCGCTCAGCAGTTGGCCATTTTCATCATAGGTCGTCGATTCCAGCAGCGCCTGCCCGATCCCTTGGGCCACCCCGCCATGCACCTGCCCGGCAACGATCATCGGGTTCATCACATTCCCGAAATCATCCGCACAGGTGAACGCCTCCACTGTCACGCGACCAGTTTCCGGGTCTACCTCCACCTCGCAGGCATAGGCACCTGCCGGATAGGTGAAGTTGCCGGGGTCGTAGAACGCCGTTTCCTCCAGCCCCGGTTCCAGCGTCTCCAGCGGATAGTTGTGCGGCACATAGGCCGAAAACGCGATTTCCCCGAAGGTTTTCGCCTTGTCCGTCCCCGCCACGCTGAACTTACCATCCGCGAAGGTGATGTCGCCCTCCGCCGCCTCAAGCATATGCGCCGCGATCTTGACGCCTTTCGCGATGATCTTGTCCACCGCCTTGGTCATCGCCGAACCGCATACTGCCAGTGACCGCGACCCGTAACTGCCCATCCCGAAAGGGATTTTCGATGTATCACCGTGCACGATGTCAATGCTGCTGGCGGGAATGCCCAGTTTGTCCGACACGATCTGCGCGAACACTGTCTCATGCCCCTGCCCGTGGCTGTGCGCCCCGACCATCACACTGATGTTCCCCGTCGCGTTCACCCGTACAGTGGCCGCATCATAAAGGCCCACGCGCGCCCCCAATGCACCCACCAAAGCCGACGGCGCAATCCCGCAGGCCTCCACCCAGGTCGACAGGCCCAGTCCGCGCCATTTGCCGTTCTTCAGGCTTGCCGCCGCCCGTTTCTCGAACCCGGCTTTGTCCGACAGCTCCACCAGTTTATCCAGCGTCGCCTGATAATTCCCCGTATCATAGACCAGCGCCACCGGCGTGGTGTAGGGGAACATATCCGGCGTGATCAGGTTCTTGCGGCGCAATTCCCATGGGTCCATGCCCATCTCGCGCGCCGCCATGTCGATCACCCGCTCAAGACTATAGGTCGCCTCAGGGCGTCCTGCCCCGCGATAGGCATCCACCGGGGCCGTGTTGGTGAACACCGCTTTCACGTTCACATAAACCAGCGGGGTCTTGTAGGGCCCGGCCATCAGCGTGCCGTGCAGGAACGTCGGGGTCACTGTCGCAAAGTTTGACAGGTACGCGCCCACGTTCGCCTTCGTGTCCGTCCTGACGGCCAGGAAATGCCCTTCCTTGTCCAGCGCAAGCTGGATCGTCGTCACATGATCACGTCCATGCGCATCCGACAGGAAACTTTCCGACCGGCTCGCCACCCATTTCACCGGGCGGTTCAGCGCCTTGGACGCCGCCAGCACCGCCGCCTCTTCGCCGTAATGATAGATTTTCGATCCGAAACCACCACCCACATCAGGCGCGATCACCGTCAGCTTGTTTTCCGGAATACCCATCACAAAGGCCGCGATCAGCAGGCGTGACAGATGCGGGTTCTGGCTGGTGGTATACAGCTTGTAATCGCCCGTCCCGGAATCGTAATCCCCGATGGACGCCCGTGGCTCCATCGCGTTCGGCACCAACCGGTTGTTCACCAGTTCCAGCGTCGTCACATGCGGGGCCGATTGAAAGGCCGCGTCCACAGCGGCCCGGTTCGCCTCGATCCAGCCCCAGTCATAACAGACGTTGTTTTCAATCTCGTCGTGCACCCGGTTCGACGGATCGGCAATCGCCGTG
>JANMDH010000345.1:0-10749 GCA_031376195.1 Gemmobacter sp.
GCTGATCTATGACAAATATATCCTGCTGTTCCAACTGGCGGGTTTGATCCTGCTGGTGGCGATGATCGGGGCGATCGTGCTGACCCTGCGGCACCGGACCGGGATCAAGCGGCAAAACGTGCTGCACCAGATGTGGCGGGATCCTGCGAAAGCGATGGAGTTGCGGGACGTGAAGCCGGGGCAAGGGTTGTGATTGAAATGGGAGCGAGACGGATGAAAGTATTGGTATCATCAATGTTAGCGTTTGTTCTGGTTGCAGGCCCACTGGCCGCGCAACAACAGACCATGAAAAAACTAAAGGCTTGCGGGAGTGAGGCGACAAACTCATTCGGGTTTCACAAGGAATATCCTGCGATCAACGAAGGCAACGGCTACGTTGGTTTCCAGACCGAAGATTCAAATGCCGATGGCACGTTTGAGCGGTATGGGCTGGTTAACTGTGCAACGCGCACGATTGTCAGGATTGAGGCGGAATACCTCCTGAAGGACTCGGCAACTTCCGATGTAGCAGGTGGCGACCTGTTCAAACGGATCAAGGATTTGCGTTCGGGCAGTCGGTTGGCCAATGAGACGCTGCTGACGGAATGGGCAAAAGCGCG
The DNA here is from genome assembly GCA_031376195.1 of Gemmobacter sp. Lineage (GTDB taxonomy): Bacteria > Pseudomonadota > Alphaproteobacteria > Rhodobacterales > Rhodobacteraceae > JANPIX01. Next base: position 600 of record JANMDH010000345.1, read on the forward strand.
TGGGTTCAAGGTGGCGGCAGGTAATCTTCCGGAACGCGGGTCAGAAAAGGCCGCGCGCACGGATTGTGGCTGCGCGACATTTTACCCGGATATGTGAGGATCGCGTTGCGATGGGATGGGCAAATTGCTCATCTTAAGCAGCTCTAAGATGGAATAATCTGCGCATCTGACAGACCAAATAGATCGGGCCAACAGACCCGGAGGGAACAAGACGATGGTAGGACTGGAACATTACCTGACAGTGGCGGGCGCGTTGTTCGTGATTGGCATCTTTGGCATCTTCCTGAATCGGAAGAACGTGATCGTCATTCTGATGTCGATTGAGCTGATGCTGCTGGCCGTCAACATCAACCTTGTCGCCTTTTCCAGCTTTCTAGGCGATCTGACGGGGCAGGTTTTTACCATGTTCGTGCTGACAGTTGCGGCAGCTGAGGCTGCCATCGGCCTCGCCATTCTTGTGACATTCTTCCGCACGCGCGGGACCATCGACGTCGAAGACGTCAACGTAATGAAGGGCTAACCCATGCCGACGATCATCCTGTTCGCGCCGCTTATCGGCGCGCTGATCTGCGGCTTTGGCTGGCGGTTCATCGGTGAGACTGCAGGGCAGGTTATTGCGACCGCGTTGCTGTTCGTGGCCGCCATCCTGTCGTGGGTCATTTTCCTGCGCGCGGATGTGGCAGAGCCGACGATGGTGCTGTTGAGGTGGATCGAAAGCGGGACGCTGACCAGCGAATGGTCGATCCGGATCGACCGTTTGACGGCAATCATGCTGGTCGTGGTGAACACGGTTTCCGCGCTCGTCCACCTGTATTCCTTCGGTTACATGGCGCATGACGAGAACTGGCGCGAAGGTGAGCATTACAAAGCGCGCTTCTTCGCTTACCTCTCCTTCTTCACCTTCGCGATGCTGATGCTGGTGACGTCGGACAACCTGTTGCAGATGTTCTTCGGGTGGGAAGGGGTGGGGGTCGCTTCCTATCTTCTTATCGGGTTCTATTACCGCAAGCCATCCGCGAACGCGGCGGCGATCAAGGCGTTCGTGGTGAACCGGGTGGGGGACTTCGGGTTCGCGCTCGGGATTTTCGCGCTTTACTACCTGACGGATTCGATCCGATTTGATGATGTGTTCGCGGCCGCCCCCCAACTGGCGGAAACCAACCTGACCTTCCTGTGGCGGGAATGGAATGCAGCCAATCTTATTGCGGTGCTGCTGTTCATCGGGGCGATGGGCAAATCGGCGCAACTGTTCCTGCACACCTGGCTGCCCGACGCGATGGAGGGGCCGACGCCGGTGTCGGCACTGATCCATGCGGCAACTATGGTGACGGCGGGCGTTTTCCTTGTCTGCCGGATGTCACCGCTGATCGAATATGCGCCCGAAGCAAAGATGTTGATCGTCGTTATTGGGGCGTCAACGGCGTTCTTTGCGGCAACAGTTGGCCTTGTGCAGAACGACATCAAACGGGTCATCGCCTATTCGACCTGTTCACAGTTGGGATACATGTTCGTGGCGGCGGGAAGCGGGGTCTATTCGGTGGCGATGTTCCACCTGTTCACCCATGCGTTCTTTAAGGCGATGCTGTTCCTGGGGGCGGGGTCGGTGATCCATGCCATGCACCATGAACAGGACATGCGGCATTACGGCGGATTGCGGAAGAAGATCCCCTATACCTTTGCCGCGATGCTGATCGGGACATTGGCGATTACGGGCGTGGGGATACCGCTGACACACATCGGCTTTGCAGGCTTTTTGTCGAAGGACGCGGTGATCGAAAGCGCGTATGTCGGCAGCCAGTATGCATTCTGGCTGCTGGTCATCGCGGCGTTCATGACCAGTTTCTACAGCTGGCGGTTGATGTTCATGACGTTCTTTGGCGCGCCGCGCTGGGGCAATGGGCATGACAGCCACGGCCATGTGACGGCGGGCCATGACAGGCACGGGCCGCATGAGCCGCACGAAAGCCCGGTGGTGATGCTGGTGCCGTTGGGGGTGTTGGCGGTCGGGGCGGTGTTGTCGGGCATGGTCTGGTACAACGTGTTCTTCGGCGAGGTGGATCAGGTTCGCAACTGGTTCGGCATCGAAGCCGCAGCACATCAGGAGGCTGAGGCCGAGGTGCCTGCAACGAGGGAAACGGCGGCAGCCGATACCGCGACCGAAGCCCCAGCCGTCGTCGCCGACACGGCAGCCGAGGCCGAAGCAGTCCCCGCAACTGACGCATCCGCCGCCGTTGCCCATGGCGCAATTACGGTAACGGGTGAGGCACCTAAGGGTGCGATCTATTTGGGCCCCGAAAACAACGTGATCCACGAGGCGCATGAAGGACCGGAATGGGTAAAGCTTTCGCCCTTCATCGCGATGGTGCTTGGTTTTCTTCTGGCTTTTCAGTTTTATATCCGTAGGCCGGATCTGCCCGGGAAACTCGCGGCACAGCAACAGCCGCTGTACCAGTTTCTTTTGAACAAATGGTACTTTGACGAGTTGTACAGCTTTGCCATCGTGAACCCGGCAAAATGGCTGGGCGGGTTTCTGTGGCGGCGCGGCGATGGCAACATCATCGACGGGTCGATCAACGGGGTGGCACTGGGGATCATTCCGTTCTTTACCCGCCTCGCGGGGCGGGCACAGTCTGGATATATGTTCCACTATGCCTTTGCGATGGTCCTCGGGATTGTCGTGCTCGTCACCTGGATGACGTTCACCGGGGGGACGAACTGATGGACAACCTTCTGTCGATTGTCACGTTCACTCCGGCGGTGGCGGCGGTGATCCTTGCTCTGTTCCTGCGTGGTGAGGATGCGGCGGCCCAGCGGGCGGCAAAATGGGTGGCACTGTTCGGCACAATGCTGGCCTTTGCCCTGTCGGTGGTCATCCTAGTCCGCTTTGACCCAAGTGACACGGGCATGCAGTTCGTGGAGCAGGGGGAATGGATCCTTGGCCTGCAATACAAAATGGGCGTTGACGGCATTTCCGTGCTGTTCGTGATGCTAACGACCTTTCTGATGCCAATCACGATTGCCGCATGCTGGAACGTGGAGACGCGGGTCAAAGATTACATGATCGCCTTCCTGATGCTGGAGACACTTATGCTGGGTGTGTTCTGCGCGCTGGATCTTGTGCTGTTCTATCTTTTCTTCGAGGCGGGTCTGATACCGATGTTCCTCATCATCGGCATCTGGGGCGGCAAAGATCGTATCTATGCATCGTTCAAGTTTTTTCTATACACCTTTCTCGGGTCGGTCCTAATGCTGGTCGCGATGATTGCGATGTATGCGGATGCGGGCACCACGGATATTGTGGCGCTGCTGGACCATCAGTTTGCCTCTGACACGCTGAGCCTTGGCGGCCTACAGGTGGTAGGCGGTTTGCAGACGCTTCTTTTTCTGGCGTTCTTTGCCAGCTTCGCAGTCAAAATGCCGATGTGGCCTGTGCATACATGGCTGCCTGATGCACACGTACAGGCCCCGACGGCGGGGTCGGTTGTGCTGGCCGCGATCCTGTTGAAAATGGGGGGCTATGGCTTTCTGAGGTTCAGCCTGCCGATGTTCCCGGTAGGGTCGGACGTGATGGGGCCGCTGGTCCTGTGGATGTCGGCGATTGCGATTGTCTACACTTCACTGGTTGCGCTGGCGCAGTCGGACATGAAAAAGCTGATTGCATACAGCTCCGTGGCGCATATGGGCTATGTCACGATGGGCATCTTTGCTGTCAACCAGCAGGGCGTGGACGGGGCGATTTTCCAGATGTTGAGCCACGGGTTCATCTCGGGCGCTCTGTTCCTGTGCGTGGGGGTCATTTATGATCGGATGCACACGCGGGAAATTGACGCTTATGGTGGCCTTGTGAACCGGATGCCGTCCTATGCGCTGGTGTTCATGTTCTTCACGATGGCGAATGTCGGTCTGCCGGGGACGTCTGGGTTCGTGGGTGAATTTCTGACGCTGACGGGAATTTTCCAGGTAAACACCTGGGTGGCGGCTGTGGCGACGAGCGGCGTGATCTTGTCAGCTGCCTATGCGTTGTGGCTGTATCGCCGCGTCGTGTTTGGCGATCTGATCAAGGAAGCGTTGAAATCGATCACTGACATGGACCGCCGGGAAAAGGCGATCTTTGCGCCCCTGATCGCAATGACGCTGCTGCTTGGCATTTACCCCAGCCTCGTGACCGACATCATTGGGCCATCAGTTGGCGCGTTGGTGGAAAACTATCACGCGGCGCTGCCGGTGACGGATGCTGCCCAAGTGGCGATGGAATAGGATTTGACCGATGACCCCTGCTGATCTTTCCACCGTCCTTCCGGAACTGGTTCTGGCGATTTTCGCCATGGCCTCGCTGTTGTTCGGGGCATATGCGGGCAAGGATGATACTGCGCCGCTGTTGACATGGGCGACGACCGGCCTGTTCGTCGTTCTGGCCCTGATGATCGGCATCAACGGCGAGGGCGCGCGGTCAGCCTTTGGCGGCATGTTCGAGGACGACTCGTTTGCGCGGTTTGCCAAGATCACGATCCTGCTATCCGCCGCAGCCATTCTGGCGATCAGCAATGAATACATGCAGCGGCGCGGGCTGTTGCGGTTTGAATTCCCGATCCTGGTCACCTTGTCCGTCATCGGCATGATGATGATGGTGTCGGCAGGCGATCTGATGTCGCTTTATATGGGGCTGGAGCTGCAATCGCTTGCCCTCTACGTCATGGCCACGATGCGCCGGGACAGTCCGAAATCGGCCGAGGCGGGGCTGAAGTATTTTGTGCTGGGATCCTTGTCGTCGGGCCTTCTGCTGTACGGGGCGTCGTTGGTCTACGGTTATGCGGGCACCACGTTGTTTGCGGGTATTCTTTCTACGTTGGGCGCAGAGGAAATTCCGCTGGGTCTGTTATTCGGTCTGGTCTTTATGCTGTCGGGGCTGGCCTTCAAGGTGTCCGCAGCGCCCTTCCACATGTGGACGCCGGACGTGTACGAAGGGTCACCCACGCCCGTGACCGCGTTCTTTGCTACAGCCCCCAAAGTGGCGGCGATGGCCCTGATCGCGCGGCTGGTGCAGGATGCGTTCGGCGGCATTCCGGGGGATTGGGGCCAGGTTCTGGCCGCGATTGCGGTGGCGTCGATGTTTCTGGGTGCAGTGGCGGCCATCGGGCAGCGCGATATCAAGCGGCTGATGGCCTATTCCTCAATCGCGCACATGGGTTATGCCCTTGTCGGTCTGGCGGCAGGCACGGCGGGCGGGGTTCAGGCGATGCTGATTTACATGGCGATCTATGTGACGATGAACGTCGGCACCTTTGCCTTCATCCTGTCGATGGAACGCGACGGCAAGCCTGTGACAAGCATTGATGCGCTTAACATGTTCAGCCGGGTGTCGCCGGGCAAATCCATCGCTCTGCTGGTGTTGCTGTTCAGTCTGGCGGGTGTTCCGCCGATGCTGGGCTTTTTCGCTAAGTTCTATGTGCTGAAAGCGGCGGTGGATGCCGATATGGTCTGGCTGGCGCTGGCTGGCGCAGTGGCGTCGGTGATCGGGGCGTTCTATTACCTGCGGATCGTCTTCTTTATCTACTTTGGTCGTGAAGGCGATGTGGTGCAAAGCCGGATGGTTCCGGTGCAGTGGGTCGCACTGATGGGGTCTGCGGCGATCATGCTGGTGGGGGTTGTCAACCTGTTCGGGCTGGAACCCTTGGCTGCCTTCGCGGCCGAAGCGCTTGTCCGTTAGGTTCCCGTTGTCGGTCAAGGCCGCCTGGCCCGAAGGCGTGGGTCGCTTTGTCCATGACAGTTTGGACAGTACGAATGTCGAAGCCTTGCGTCTGCTGCCGGGGCTTAAAGGTTCCGCCTGGGTTCTGGGTCTGGAACAGACGGCAGGCCGGGGGCGTCGCGGGCGACCGTGGGCAAGCCCACGCGGCAACTTTCATGCGACGTTGGTGATGCGCCCCGATGGTCCCGCCCCGCAAATCGCCCTGCGTTCCTTTGTGGCGGCCTTGGCAGTGCGCGATGCACTGGCGCAGGTGACGGGTCTGCCGCAGACACTGGCATTGAAATGGCCGAATGACGTGCTGCTGAACGGCGGCAAGGTGGCGGGTATCCTGCTGGAAAGCACCAGCACCGGGGCAGGAGTGTCGGCCCTGTGCGTCGGCATTGGGGTGAACCTGATCGCAGCACCGGACGCCACGTTGATCGAAACGGGCGCTGTGCCGCCAGTCACACTGCTGGCCGAAACGGGCACGCGGGCGACACCTGAGGCTTTTCTCGACGTGCTGGCCCCCGCTTACGCGGAATGGGAGGCGGTGTTCGCCGAACAGGGCTTCGAACCCATTCGCGCGGCCTGGCTTTCCCATGCGGCCCGATTGGGCGAAGTGATCCGGGCGCGCACCGGTGACGAGACGCGCGAAGGCGTTTTCGAAACGGTGGATGCTGATGGCGCGCTGGTGTTGGTCATGGCCAAGGGCCGCGCCCGCATTCCCGCCGCCGAAGTGTTTTTCTGAAAGGATGCCACATGCTTCTCGCCATTGACTGCGGCAACACCAACACGGTTTTTTCGATCTGGGACGGCGCACGGTTTCTGGCTACATGGCGCATCGCCACCGATCACAAACGCACGGCAGATGAATATTTCGTCTGGCTGTCCACTCTGATGACCCTGACCAAGACCGAGGCTCAGGTCAAAGATGCGATCATCTCTTCCACCGTGCCGCGCGTGGTGTTCAACTTGCGGGTGCTGTGCAACCGATACTTTGACTGCCGCCCCTTGGTTGTCGGCAAACCTGAATGCCGCCTGCCTGTTGCCCCGCGTGTCGATCAGGGCACCACGGTCGGACCCGACCGTCTGGTCAACACTGTGGGCGCGCACAGCCGGCATGGCGGAGATCTGATCGTGGTGGATTTTGGCACGGCAACCACGCTGGATGTGGTGGATGACGATGGTGCCTATATCGGCGGGGTAATAGCGCCGGGCGTGAACCTGAGCCTTGAGGCACTGCATATGGCCGCCGCTGCCCTGCCGCATGTGGACATATCAAAACCTTCTAAAACCATTGGCACGAATACGGTGGCCTGCATGCAGTCAGGTGTGTATTGGGGCTATATCGGGCTTGTCGAAGGCATTGTCGCGCGCATCCGTGCAGAACGCGACCGCCCTATGAAAGTTATCGCAACCGGGGGGCTGGCCCCTTTGTTCCAGCAAGACACAGATGTTTTTGATTCCGTCGAAGAGGATCTGACCATGCATGGTTTGATGCTGATCGACCGTTACAACAAGGAAATGCAATGAGCGTGAAAAACCGCCTGATCTATCTTCCCCTCGGCGGCGCGGGCGAGATCGGGATGAACTGTTATGTCTATGGTTATGGTCCGGCGAACAAGGAACGCCTGATCGTGGTCGACATGGGCGTGACCTTTGCCGACATGGATACGACGCCGGGGGTTGATCTGATTCTGCCTGACATCAGTTGGCTGATCGCGCGGAAGGATCGGATTGACGGCATCTTCATCACCCATGCGCATGAGGATCACATCGGCGCGCTTGCGCATCTTTGGCCGCAACTGAAATCAAAAATCTATGCGCGCCGGTTCACGGCGACCATCGGGCGGCTGAAGTTCGAAGAACATGGCCACCCGAAGGATGCAATCACAGTGGTGGAGACGCGGCCCGAAACGGTCGAGGCCGGGCCGTTCAAGGTGCAGTTTCTGCCGTTGGCACATTCGATTCCGGAAAGTGCGGCTCTTGTAATCGACACGCCTGCAGGCCGTGTACTGCATTCGGGCGATTTCAAGCTGGATGAAACGCCGATCGTGGGTGAAGGCTGGAACCCCGACCTGTTCGACGAAGTGGCGCGTGAAGTGCCGATCAAGGCGCTGATGTGCGATTCGACCAACGTGTTCTCGACCCATCAGGGGCGGTCTGAATCTACCCTGAAGGAACCCATCACGGAATTGATCCGGGGTGCCAAGGGGATGGTCGTCGCCACGACCTTTGCGTCCAACGTGGCTCGCCTGAAAACCTTGGCCGAGGCGGCACGCGCGGCGGATCGGTCTGTCTGCCTGCTGGGCCGCGCGATGCAGCGGATGGTCAAGGCGGCGGAGGAATCCGGTGTTTTGAAGAATTTCCCGAAAACGATCCCGCCGGAACAGGCAAATGAAATTCCGCGGGGCAACCTGATGCTGATCGTGACGGGCAGCCAGGGCGAACGCAGGGCAGCAACGGCGCAGTTAAGCCGGGGCAAATACCTGGGGCTGGAACTGAAAGAAGGCGATCTGTTTCTGTTTTCATCCAAGATCATTCCGGGGAATGAACGCGGTGTCTATGGCATCATGAATGCCTTCAGTGAAATGGGCGTGGATGTGGTCGATGATCAGGGGGGTAAATATCACGTCTCCGGTCACGCCAACCGACCTGATCTTGAAGCGGTGCATGCCCTTATGAACCCGCAGGTCCTGATCCCGATGCATGGCGAACATCGGCATCTGCGCGAACATGCCCGGATCGGGGCCGAACGCGGGATGGTGTCTGCCGTGGTGACGAATGGGATGATGTTGGATCTGTCGGGCAATGCGCCTGCCGTTGTCGAGTACATTGAAACGGGCCGGGTCTATCTGGACGGGTCGGTTCTGATTGGCGCGCGGGATGGGGTGATCCGGGATCGTATTCGTCTGGCGCTGAACGGGCATGTGACGGTGACCGTTATTCTGGATGAAAACGACGCGCCGATGGGCGAGGCCTGGGTGGAGCTTTATGGCTTGCCCGAGGCGGGCAAACGGGCACCGTCGTTGGCTGAAGCGATCGAGGCGGACCTGAATGAGGCACTGGACGGCTTTGGCCGCAAAGTGCTGCGCGACGACGACAAGACGGAAGAGGCGATCCGCCGCGTCGTGCGGCAAGTGGCGATGGACGAGATCGGCAAAAAGCCCGAGGTAACGGTGGTGGTCAGCAGGCTTGCCGAAGGCTGATTGTATTGTTCGGGCGGGAATGAAAAGGGGCGCATCTGCGCCCCTTTTTCTTATCCTTCGGTGCCGTTCGCCAGAACATCTTCCGGCTCATCTGCTGTTGCGGCGGCAACCTTGAAACTGCGTAGGATAAAATCAGGCACATGGTCCCCCATGCCCAACACGGACGGCCCATTGTCGCGGTAATCCCGGCGTTCCCGGCCATAGTCGCGCCCTTGTTCGCGCGCCCCGTCCCGTGACGCGTCCCTTGGCGCATCGCGGCGCGCCCCGTCACGCGCCTCGCCTTCACGCCGATCTGATGCTTCGTCCCGACGGTTGCGGTCCCGGCCAGCATCGCGGCGGTTGTCTTCCCGCCGGGGACGCTCGCGATTTTCCGGCACGGCGACCAGGTTTTGCTCCTCCGGCTCCACCGCCTCGACCACAACAGCCGCTTCTACGACCACAGGTTTGCGATCTTCGCGGTCGCGCCCGCCCCGGTTCCGGCTGCGCGGGGCACGTTCACGCTCGCCTTCGGCCCGGACCGGGCCTGCGTCAGTTGCATCCACGACAAAGCCTTCGGGCAAAGACCCGCGCGGGATGGGCTGTTTCACCAAATGTTCAATCGCTGCCAGATATTTGTCGTCAAAAGGGGTCGCAATTGTGAACGCCTTGCCTTTGCGCCCCGCGCGCCCCGTCCGCCCGATGCGATGAACGTAATCCTCGGGATGCGAGGGCACGTCGAAATTGAACACATGGCTGACCGCTGGAATGTCCAACCCACGTGCCGCCACATCGGACGCCACGAGCAAGTGAACAGACCCGTCGCGGAACCCGTCGAGCGTTCTTGTCCGCACCGACTGATCCAGATCGCCGTGTATCGGAGACGCGTTAAAGCCATGCTGTTTCAAGGACTTTGCCACCACATCCACATCCATCTTGCGATTGCAGAAGATGATCGCATTGGTACAGGATTCGCCCTCGGCCCTGATCAGGGCGCGCAGCACCGACCGCTTGGCGGCGAATGACGCATCTTTGCGCGTCGCAGGCACCTGGATCAGCGCCTGTTCGATCGTTTCGGATGTCGTCGCCTGACGCGCCACTTCGATCTTGACCGCCCCGGTCAGGAATGTGTTCGTCAGACGTTCGATCTCCGGTGCCATGGTCGCGCTGTAGAAGAATGTCTGCCGCGTAAAGGGCGTCAGTTTGAAGATCCGCTCGATATCCGGGATGAACCCCATAT
>JANMDH010000364.1:0-10394 GCA_031376195.1 Gemmobacter sp.
CGACGAACTTCTGACCTTGGAACATCAGTGTCCCGCCATCCCCGCGCACATGGTGAAAACCCGAATTGAAGGTGCCGCTGTCGCGTCCGTGGCCTTCTGTGAATTTCACATAATCCGCCGCGCTGGCGTACGTCGCCGTTGCCAGTTTGTACATGTCGCCAACCGTCAGCACCCCGTCCGCGTTCACCCCGGTTGCGGCGATCATCGCCATCGCGACTTCGTTCATATCCCGCGCACCCGCAGCGCCCCGTTCGATTTCCTTGGCGGAATTGTTTGATTTCAAACCACGATCCGCGCGGAAGGCGTCAAGTATTGATTCAAGGGTCGGCATGATGGCCTCCTGACCTGCGTGCTGAACTGTGCCGCCAAAGCCTACGTGAAGTGGTCAAGCGGCACTGCCTGTCAAAAAAGCATATGATTCCAAAGCAATCAATTGCTGCGCTGCCGCATCGGCATGAACGTGCCGTCGGCCCCCTTCTTCACGGTATCAATTCGTCATGATGTCATAAGGGGGATGGTACCACCTCCCCGGCTCGAACGGGGGACCCCTAGATCCACAATCTAGTGCTCTAACCAACTGAGCTAAGGCGGCGCCTGCGGGGGATTTAGACCCGCTTACGTTCGATTGCAAGGGACAACCGCCTTGCCCAATGCAGGAATTGGCGCTAGGCCGGGATCGATCCGGACGGGGGCAATCTGCTATGGGCATCGACAAACAAAGCGACATCGCAGCCAACATTCAGATCGGGCCGACCGATCAGGGGATGGTGCGGATCTACATCGCAGCCGACGGCGGCGTGGATCTGCCCCTGGATTTCGACCCCGAAGAGGCCGACGATATCGCCGAGGAATTGCGCGCCGCCGCCGAAGTGGCCCGCGGCATGATCGCCCCCAAAGGCAAACGCCGCTAAATCCTGATACCCGCCGGGTCGCGCAGCCCCTGCAACCGCAGTGCGGCCTGCCGGGCAAACTTCTGCACCATCATTTTGCGCCGTGCAGGGGCCAAAGGCGACAACGGCCCCATCCGGATAATCTCCGCATCATAAGCGTCAGCCAGGATCAACCCCGACCCATCGGGCAGCAGATCCGTCGGAAAATCCGCGTCCACGGCCCAGAAAAACCGGTCGCACCATTCGAGATACCCCTGCCACTTGCGATCCGTCACATAATCCATGCGGCCCGATTTGCATTCGATCACCCAAACCTCGCCCTTTGGCCCCAACGCCATCAGATCGACCCGCAACCCCGCCGTTGGCACCAATTCTTCGACTGACACGAAATCCAGCCCCTGCAATGCCCGTGCCACCCCGCGCGCAAGGCGCTGGCCCGGAAGGCTTGGCAAAGGCTGGATATGAACGCTCTGCATGCGCAATATATGAACTAAAGGTGAACATCTGACAAGTCTTTGCCCACCATGACCCGCCATCAATTTCTGCCGATCTCACACAAGACCCGAACGCAGTCCTTGCCGTCGCTTCCAACTGCGCCTATGTTAATTATTGGCGGGTTCTGCTCTTCTCGTGCTTGGCCCTTTTCCAGTGGCCGATAAGCATCTCCGAGGGAGCTGGCTCTGCCAGGGTTCTGGCCCTGGTATCTGGTGACCAACCTGAACACTCAGGCTCTCGGGAAATTCACGCCTTCACGGCCGCTGCGGGCCCGCCACCCACACCGCGCACCACAGACGAAAAAAGGGCAGGTTTCCCTGCCCTTTTTCGGTTTCGAAAGGCACCGCACCGCGCCCTCGAAACATCATCATGTCCCGGTCAGAAACCATAGACCAAAGACACGCCGAGCCTGTTGTCAGTCCGGATTTTACGGCTGTCGTTATAGTCCGTCAGATAGCTGACCCGGGTGGAAAACGAATCTGTCACACGAAAGTTGACACCAAGGTCATTGCTGACCCGAAGCCCCGCATCCGATGTCAGGATATCAGTATCATTGGTGGCAAAGACCGTATCGGTGAACTTGTAAAACACCCGTGAAGACGCCAGCACACCCAGTTCGGTATCTGACTCGTTCAGGCCGTTTTCAAGATAGCTGACCCCCAGACCTGCCTGCAGACGCCAGGCGAAATCAGGCGTGTTGACGATCCGGTAACCCGGACCGACACCCAGGAAGGCATCTGTCTTCACTTCACCCGCCGTGTCGGCCAGTCCATCGAACTGTGCCCGACCCAACCCAAAGACATAAAAGCGGTCATTCAGGTAATAGCTGACATCATAGATCGCAAAGAGGTCTTCCTTCGTGCTGCCACCATCCGATTCCGCATAATCGATTGCGGCACCAAATGTCTGGACATAGGGTCCCTGCACGCTGGTCAGACGCGCACCAAACGACAGCTCCTGCGAGTCATTATTGCCCGTTTTACCCGAATAGCCCAACGATGCGCTGCCGGTGAGGCCTTGGCGCATATCCGGGCTGCCAAAGCGGTAATCGTCATTCGCCCGAGCCAGGTCTTGATCAACGTCATCGGTGATGTCGTCAATACGGTCGTCCAAGGTCCGCACGCCCGTGACCGTGGTCTGCGACCATGCGGCCGTACCGCCAAGCAGGAGCGCGAGTGCCCCCGCCACAGCGATCTGCTGAGAAGATTTCATGATTTGTCCTTTCTGAGCATCAATCAGTCCGCCGTCGGCGGATTGCGGTGATCAATTCTTCAGCCGGGACAAAGTTCCGTCAAAATGACCGCACCAGATAACGTTCCGGTGTAGTGACCGGAAACCGTAACACGCTCAGCAACATGTTTTGCAAAACGCACAGGCGTTTCGCGGATCTGAAGACGATATTGAGAATACGGCGGGATTCGGCGCACCCGCAAAAATGCTGCGCCCCAAATCGACAGGGCAGCATTTCAATGCCTAGTGATGTTGCCGACGCCCCAACGCGGCTGCGCCCGCGTATCCCGTGCGCGCACGAACCGGCACGGGGATCGGTTGGCGCGATGCCGCGCTCAAAATATTTCCCATCATCAGCACGCTGCCGATGGCCAGACCCAGAATGCCCACCATCAACGTGGCCCACATCGGGCCAACCATCAAAGGCGAAAACGGTGACGTCCCCAGAAACAGCGCCAGACCGGCGGGCAGCATCAAACGCATGGAAATGTCTTTCTTGATCATTTTGCACTCTTTCATCTGACCGCAAATCAAGATTACGCCGCTGTTTCCAAAACACCAGCCCCTTTTTGTCGCATCAGACCAAAGCACCACAAAGCCGCCTAGAAAGCCGCCGGTTGCGCCTCATGTGCCATGTGGTCCAGCACTGCGTTCACGAACGACGGCTCTTTCCCATCCGGGAAAAACGCCTTCGCCACGTCCACATATTCCGTGATCGTGACCTTGGGCGGCGTCGGCATGTCCACCAGTTCCGCCCCCGCCGCCCGGAACAGGGCGCGCAGCACCGGGTCGATCCGCCCAATCGGCCATTTCGCCACCAGCGCCCGGTCCGTCATCTGGTCGATCTTGGCCTGCCAGTTCACCGCATGACCCACGACCGCACGAAAGTGATCCACATCGCCTTCCGCCATCTCGTCGCCTTCATACACCGCCCCAAAGCGGTGCGTTTCAAATTCGCGTGTCACTGCTTCGACCGTCTGGCCACTTGATTCCATCTGGAAAAGGGCCTGCACCGCATAAAGCCGTGATGCCGATTTCATCTGGCGCTTGTCCGGTTTCGTCATGCTCCTGCCCCCATTGATCGAAACCCGATGCCCTTTTTCGCACCCGACCAACCCCGCGACAGCGCAATCAGATGCAACGCCGCAGCCGCAGCCCCGCCCCCCTTGTTCTGGCCTTCCGGATCGGCCCGCACCTCGGCCTGCCCCCGATTCTCCACCGTCAGAATCCCGTTGCCAAGACAGACCCCCTGCAACCCCAGCAGCATCAACCCCCGGCTGCTGTCATTGCACACCGTATCGTAATGCGTGGTTTCCCCCCGGATCACGCAGCCCAGCGCCACATAGCCATCGAATTTGGCCTGCCGTTCCGCCATTGCAATCGCTATCGGCACTTCCAATGCGCCCGGAACCTCGACCAACGCCACGTCGGCACCGCAGGCTGCAGCCACCGCGCGCGCGCCTGCCACCAGATTATCCGCGATGTCCTTGTAATAGGGGGCAACCACGATCAGCAACCGGACAGGCGCGTCGAAAGTCGGCAAGGCAAGCGTGTAATGCGTCTCGGTTCCGGCCATCTTAAACCTCCGGGATCGGGTGGGTACCCGTAATGCTCAGCCCATAAGCCTCCAGCCCGACCACACGCGGGGCCGCGGAATTCGTCACAAGGATGATTTCGTGCAGCCCCAGCGCCGACAGGATCTGCGCGCCCAAACCATACTGACGCAAGGTCTGCGGTGATGCTTCGCCGTCCATCACCAGTTTCATCGACATGTCCCGCAGCAGAACCACGACGCCCCGGCCTTCCGCCGCGATCACCTTCATCGCACCGGGCAGGTCATGCGCACCGGGATGGATGCCAAGCACATCCTCCAACGGGTTCAGCGCGTGCATCCGCACCAGAATCGGCCCGGGCGCAGTCAGATCGCCCTTGGTCAGGACCACATGTTCCGCCCCTTGCGTCTCATCCGCATAAATCCGCATCAGCCAGTCACCGCCATGCGCCGACGTGACAGGCTGGACCGCCTTTTCCGACACCAGATTGTCGTGGCGGCGGCGATAGGCGATCAAGTCGCTGATCGTGCCGATCTTCAGCCCGTGGCGTTGCGCAAAGGCCATCAGATCGGGCAACCGCGCCATCGTGCCATCATCGTTCATGATCTCGCAGATCACGCCCGACGGGTTCAGTCCCGCCAATCGGCTTATGTCCACCGCAGCCTCGGTATGCCCTGCGCGGACCAGAACGCCACCATCGCGGGCGCGCAACGGGAAGACATGCCCGGGCGTCGCAATGTCGGCAGGCCCCTTGGTCGGGTCAATTGCCACCGAAACGGTCAACGCGCGATCCGCCGCTGAAATGCCGGTGCTCACCCCTTCGCGCGCCTCGATCGACATCGTGAAGGCGGTTTCATGGCGCGACGAATTCTTCGGGCTCATCAACGAAAGGCCAAGGGCGTCGATCCGGGTGCCCGGCAGCGCAAGGCAGATCAGCCCGCGCCCGTGCGTCGCCATGAAATTGACCGCCTGCGGTGTGCACATCTGTGCCGGGATCACCAGATCCCCTTCATTCTCGCGGTCCTCATGGTCCACCAGAATGAACATGCGCCCATTGCGCGCGTCATCAATAATCTCCTCGATGCGAGAGACGGCATCGGAATAGTCGGTTTTGATATCGGTCATCTCGCAGCCTCTTGAAGGTGTGTTGGCCTTACCGCGCCTTTATCCGAATGGCCAGAGGCGCGGCATAACGCAGCGGGCACAGCGTCTGTGCGCGGGACCGGAAAGCGCGCCCTAGCCCCGCCGTTCCACATTCAACCAGATCCCGTCCCGCGACCGCACCGTCAGATGCGCGACCGGCACCGGGTCGCGCCCTGCCACAGGCGTCATCCGAAAGGCCCGCACCAGCAGGGCCAACAGGATCACACCCTCGGCCATCGCAAAGCTAGCCCCAACGCAAACCCGTGGGCCGCTGGAAAACGGCATGTATCCCGCCCGCGCCGAAACCCGGCCTTCGTCGGTCTGCCAGCGGTCGGGGTCAAATTCATCCGGCCGGTCCCACAGCCGTTCGTGGCGCTGGATATGCCAGGGCGACAGCACGATCTGCGCACCCGGCGCGACGGCCCGCCCGCGCAAATCCTCGACCACCGTCGTTTCGCGCACCATCATCGGCACGGGCGGATACAGCCGCAGGGTTTCGCGGAACACGTCACGGGTAAATCGCAGACGCGAAAGATCCGACATCTGCGGAACCTCCGGCAGGCCCGCCACCTCGGTCGCCACACGCGCCTGCACCTCCGGATATGCCGCCAGCAGATACAGGGCCCATGCCAGCGCCGATGCACTGGTTTCATGTCCCGCCAGGAAAAAGATCGCCACCTGATCCACCATTTCCGCCGTCGAAAAACACTGCCCGGTTTGCGGATCGGGCGTTACCATGATCCGCGTCACCAGATCATCGGGTGCCGTCCCCGCCGCAATCGCGCGCGCGCGATCTTCGGTCATGTCCGTGATCAGCGCCCGGATATGCGCCGCCGTGGCCCGCGTCCGCCTGCGGTGCAATCGCGGAAACCAGCGCGGCAGGGCGGCAATCGCCCCGATGTTCAGAATAGGCTGGCTCCGCTGATGCGTGCGAAAGGCCGCAAAGACCTGCCCTGCCATCCGGTCGCCGATCGGCAGGGAAAACAAGGTGCGAAAGATCACGTCCGCCGCAACATGGCTCGCCGGTTCCTCCGCCTCCACCACTCCCGGCTGCATCCGCGCTACAGCCGCCTGCCCTGCTGCCACCATCGCCGGGAACACCTCACGCAGCCTACCCCCCTCAAAGGCGGGGTCGATGATGCGGCGCTGATGTTCCCAGACAGCGCCGTTGGTCACGAATACCGAATCCCCCAAAAGGGGACGCAACCCCTCCGTCAGCCGCGCGGATTTGGGAAAATCCTGCGGGCGTTCGTCCAGCACCCGCGCCACCAAAGTGGGATCATTGCACAGATAGCTGCGAAAGAACGGCGTGCGAAACTCGGCCATCCAGGCCCGATACAAACGCGCGGGCTGCGCCGACAGGATGTCCGCCCGGAACAGCCGCAGGTAATGCCAAAGCGATACGCGATCCGGGCGCGAGGGGGGTTTGGGCGCGATCATGCCGCAAGATCAGTATAGTGGTTTACCGCCCGCGTGATCCGGCTTTTCGACGGGGCGCGGGTGCCATAGCGCGCGCCAAGCGTCATCGGGCCGGCGGTGGTGCGAAAATAATCATAATCGTCGATCCGCCCCGCCAGATTGTCAAACGCGCACAAATACTGGAAATGCAGCCGGAAAAACCGCCAGCGCAGTTCTTTCCAGCGCGCAGGCGTCAAAGTCCGCGTGAATGCGGCCGACAGGATCAGGGGCCAGCGCTGGCCGTCCGGTGCCACCCCTGACACCGCCACCGGATCGCACAACGCAAAGGCGCAGCCATCGCCGGGCGCGGTCACATCGACCCAGGCCAATTCACCCCGCGTGCTCAGATACGCAAGATCCGCGCGCAAACGGTGCGCGCGCGGCAGAAAGGAAACCATCGGCACCACCTGCCCCAGCGACAGGAACGACAGCGCGGGCCTGGTGTCTGGCAGGGTGTCCGGAAGGCCCGCACGGATCAGATCAGCCAGGATCGACACCGCCAGATGCGCGCCGGACGAATGGCCAACGACCAGCACTTCGTCGGTATCCGACGCCAGGGCCGTGGCGATGGTCTGGCGGAATTGGTCCATTCGCGCCTCGAGCTCGGGCGGATTGGCCCCGCCATCGCGCGCGGTAAAGGCATAGTCATGCATCAGATAATAGGCGAAAAAACGGCCATCCATCGCGCGAAACCACCGCAGAACAAGAATACCGACGATCCCCCCCGCCACACCCGCACCCCCGATCAGCCCCCCCCAGAACCGCGCATCAAGGCCCCCCGCCGTCAGCGCCATCTCCAGCCCCCGGAACACCAGAACCATCACGACAACCCCTGCCGCCATCGCAAGCAGCAACTGCACCAGCAGCACGACAATCGGGTACAGCGCCGCAATCACCGGCCCCTTGCGCAACCGCATCAGGCGGAACAGCGCACCGCTGCCGATATAGGCCCAGGATGTCCGCACAAGCTGCACATACGTCGCGGCGATGCCCGCATCCATGGAACCCCGCACGATGTCGGACCAGACCAGCACGTCCACCTCTGCCCGAACCTCCACCCCTTCGATCCGGGCCGTCACCTGCCAGCCATAGGGACCCTCCCCCGTCTTTGCCTGCAACGCTATCCGATACCCCGACAACGCCGCCTGCGCCGCACTTTCCGTCCGGTACAGTTCCCGGTAACGCCGGGGCGGGATCGGGTCATAGCCGGGAATATAGAACACCCTGCGCCGGAATGCGGGCATATCCGGGCAATGCGTGGGGTCAGGGATGGCGCTTGTTGTCATCACCACAGCATAACGGCAGATTCCGGCGGAAAACAGGCCCGGTCAGCCAAGCGTCGCCAGTGACGGAAACGTGTCCAGCAGCCAGTACGACATCGCCGAAAATCCCCCCGTCAGGATCATCAGTCCAATCGTCCACAGCATCAGCCCCATGATGCGTTCAATCCGCCCCATATGGCGTTTCAGGAACGCCATCAGCCCACCCAACCGCGGCAGAAACGCCGCAACCAGCAAAAACGGAATGCCCAGACCCAGCGCGTAAACCCCCAGAAGAAACGTCCCCCGTGTCAGGCTCGCCTCGCTTGCCGCCAGCGACAGGATCGCCCCAAGTTGTGGCCCGATGCAGGGCGTCCAGCCAAAGGCGAAGGCAAGGCCAAGAACATAGGCCCCGAAGGCCGAACCCGAACGATCCCCCGCATCCAGCCGCAGGTCACGCTCCAGAAAGCCAAGGCGCAGGATACCCAGAAAATGCAACCCGAACACCATCACCACCACACCGGAGGCAGTGTTGAACCAATCTGCATTCTGCAGAAAAAAACTGCCAAACGCCGACGCCGTAAAGCCCAGCAGCAGGAACACCGTGGACAGACCCATCACAAAGAACAGCGCGGCCAAAACACAGGTGACACGCGGCTTTGCGTCGCGCCCGTCCGCCATATCCGTCATGCTGATCCCGCTCATGTAAGCAAGGTAGGGCGGCACGATCGGCAGCACGCAGGGGCTGAGGAACGACAGCAGGCCGCCCAGCAGCGCCACGATCATCGCAGGCACCATCCCCGCATCAATGAGATCAATCCCGAACATGCCCATCCCCTCGCCCTGAGCCGCAATAGCGTGAAAGCACGCAGCCGTCACGGGGGGGCAGGGTCACAAGGTCGTTTGCGGCCCGTTTGCCGCAGTCTGCGCATCTGGGCTGGCGTCGGTGCCTCCGGCGGGGATATTTGAACCAGAAAGAAAAGGCAGGGTGGCATGACGCAAGTTGATCTGGATTGTGAAGGGCTGCTGTGCCCCCTGCCCGTTCTGCGGGCCCGCAAAGTGCTGCTGGGACTGCAAGCGGGCGATGTCCTCGTCCTGCGGGCCAGCGATCCGATGGCGGCAGTGGATGTGCCGCATTTCTGCGCTGAAGCCGGGCATGCCTTTCTGGGCGTGACGACGGACGGCGCGGTCAGCGTCTACCGCATCCGGCGCGGAGCATGAAAACGCCCGGCGGATAGGGGTCCACCGGGCCTTTTTTATTGGATGACCTAGGTCAGCGGCCCAGCGACCACCAACCCTTGCGCTTTTCCTTGGGCTCGTCAGGTTCTGCCACCGGCGCAGGGGCCAAAGGTGCCTCTGCCTGGGGCGCAGGAACGACCACGGCCGGTGCAAGTGCAGGTGCTGGATCAGGCACAACCGCGGCATCCGGAACCAGAACTGCCGCGGCCTTTGGCTTGACCGCACGTCGGGCTTTCGGCTTGGCTGGCGCTGCCTCAGGAGCAACAGGTTCTACCGTCAATTCCAAGCTGGCTGTTTCCACCGAAACCTCGGCGGCTTTTGTCGCCCGTGGACGCCGCACCCGCGCCGGACGCGGGGCCGCTTCGGCCTCGGGCACCATCACCGGCTCTTCGGCGCGCACATCAACCGCGGGCTCTGCGGCAGGCTCCACCCCGTCGGCACCAGCGGTCTTGCTCCCCCGCCCACGGCGCCGCGACGGTCTGCGGCCTTTGCCGACCTCGCCATCGGTTGCCGCTGGTTCCGCCGCCACCGCAGGCTCTTCCCCCTCGTCACCGGCATCCGTATCGCCGCCGTCCTGATCCTGCGCTCCCGTACCCGGCCCTTTGCGACGCCGACGCCGACGGCGCTTTTTCTTGGCCCCGTCTCCGCCAGCCGCATCACCACCCGCCTCCGGCCGCGTCACCGCGACCGCCTCGCGTGGCGCGTCTTCGTCTTCCACATCGTCGATGATGTCATCAACCAGATCGTCGTCTTCATCCTCGTCCACGGCGGCCCCCATCAGCCCCGCATTGCCCGAGATGACGGAAGACGGCTCCGGGATCACCCGCGTTGCCGTTTTCAGCTTGTCTATCACATAATCCGGGCTGATCAGCGCCGGGTCCGCCTCGATCCGGACCGACATGCCGTACCGCGCCTCGATCAGCGCGATATGTTCCCGTTTCTGGTTCATAATGAAATTCGCCACCGCAATCGGTGCTTTCAGCAGAACTTCCTTGCTCCGCTTGCGTGTGCCCTCTTCCTCAAGCTGCCGGATGATCTGCAGCGCAAGGCTTTCGCTTGACCGGATCAGGCCCGTTCCATGGCAATGCGGACAAGGTTGTGTCGTCGATTCCAGCATCCCCGGCCGC
>JANMDH010000377.1:0-2894 GCA_031376195.1 Gemmobacter sp.
AGTAATGCTGTCATCGCCCGCGCCTGCGTTCACGCTGTCGGCGCCGGTACCGGCGTTGATCGTGTCATTGCCGCCAGCTGCGTTGACGCTGTCGTTACCGCCGCCTGCGTTGATCACGTCGGCATTGTCGCCGAAGGTCAAGTTATCATTGCTGCCGACATTGTCGTTATAGACAAATTGTTCGATGTTGGTGAACGTTCCATCGTTGGTGCCGGGGCCGTTGAACGTGCCCGAATACCCTGCGGTCGTTCCGGTGACCGTCAAGGTCACGCCACCGGAGACACTGATGTTGTAGGTCAGTTTGTCGGCTACACCTGCGGCACCGGTCGCCGTGCCCGCGTTATTAATCGTAAAATCCGTCATAATCCTGCATCCCGAAATGAAGTTACGCGTTGGCGATAACATTCGTTGAGGATGTGGACATTTGTTGGGTGCCCCGCCGGGCAATCGTGACCGAGGCGGGGCATTCTGACGACAAAGGCCGGGTCATTTCAGGGCGGCTTGGTTAATCCAAGTCAAATTGCCCTGATTGTTTCCAATTATTCGGCGGCCTGCGCGTATGATTCCACTGGCGGGCAGGTGCAAATCAAATTCCTGTCACCATAGACATTGTCCACCCGGCCAATCGGCGGCCAGTACTTGTCAACCCGGAACGCCCCCGGCGGAAAGCAGCCCTGTTCACGGCTGTAGGCACGATCCCAATCGGCCACCAGATCGTTCACCGTATGCGGCGCATGGCGCAGGGGGCTCGCCTCCGCCGTGATTTCGCCCGCCTCAACGCTGCGAATCTCGGCGCGGATCGCCAGCAGGGCGGTGATGAAGCGGTCAATCTCGGCCTTCGTCTCGGACTCCGTCGGTTCCACCATCAGCGTGCCCGACACAGGCCAGCTCATCGTGGGCGCGTGAAAGCCGTTGTCGATCAGGCGTTTCGCGATGTCATCGACCGTGACGCCCACTTCGGCAAAGGGGCGGGTGTCTATGATGCATTCATGTGCCACACGCCCCCGGTTCCCCATGAAAAGGATGGGGTATTGGCCCGCAAGACGTGCCGCGATGTAGTTCGCGTTCAGGATCGCCACGCGCGTGGCCTGCGTCAACCCAGCCCCGCCCATCATCAGGCAATACGCCCAACTGATCAGCAGGATGGATGCTGAACCATAAGGCGCGGCGCTGACCGGGCCCGGTTCATTTTCATTTTGCAGACTTGCGCCTGCGGGTCCGTCCAGTTCCGGATGCCCCGGCAGAAACGGGGCCAGATGCGCCTTGACGCCGATCGGCCCCATCCCCGGCCCCCCGCCGCCATGCGGGATGGCAAAGGTCTTGTGCAGGTTCAAATGGCTTACGTCCGACCCGATCTCGCCCGGTTTCACCAGACCGACCAGCGCGTTCATGTTGGCCCCGTCCAGATAGACCTGCCCCCCATGATCATGCGTGATCTTGCAGATCGCAGCCACCGTTTCCTCGAATACCCCGTGGGTTGAGGGATAGGTAATCATGCAGGCCGCCAGCTTGTCGCCCGCCGCCGCCGCCTTGGTCCGAAAATCATCAAGGTCCACATCGCCGTTGGGGGCCGACCCCACGATCACCACCTGCATCCCTGCCATCTGCGCGCTCGCCGGGTTGGTGCCATGCGCCGAAACCGGGATAAGGCAAATCGTGCGGTCATGATCGCCGCGCGACCGGTGATAGGCCTGAATGGTCAGCAGCCCCGCATATTCGCCCTGCGCGCCCGAATTCGGCTGCATCGACATCGCGTCATAGCCGGTGATCACGCACAGCTTTTCTGCCAGATCGTCGATGGCATGCCTGTACCCCAGCGCCTGATCGGCGGGCGCGAACGGGTGAAGCGATCCGAACTCCGGCCAGGTGATCGGCATCATTTCCGCCGCCGCGTTCAGCTTCATCGTGCAGGACCCCAGCGGGATCATCGCCCGGTCCAGCGCGAGATCGCGGTCCGACAGGCGGCGCATATAGCGCATCATTTCGGATTCCGCGCGGTTCATGTGGAATACCGGATGGGTCATGAAGGCGGTGTCGCGCAACTGCTCCTCGGGGAAGCTCAGCACCGCGCGGTGGGGCGGCACGCCGTCGATGCCAAAGGCGCGCAGGACCCGGATCAGCACCTTTTCGTCGGTCGTCTCGTCCAGGGAAATGCCGACGCGGTCACTGCCGATCTTGCGGAAATTCAGCCCCTCATGCCGGGCGGCGGCCAAGATGCCGGCCTGCCCCACGCCAACCTCGATGGTGATGGTGTCGAAAAATGCCTTGGGGCTGACGCGGGCCCCCGCCGCCTTGAGCGCCCGGGCCAAACGGTTGGTCATGAAATGCACCCGTTCGGCAATGGCGCGCAGGCCCTTTGGCCCGTGAAAGACGCCATACATGCTGGCCATCACGGCCAGCAGGGCCTGTGCGGTGCAGACGTTCGACGTGGCCTTTTCGCGGCGGATGTGTTGTTCACGGGTTTGCAGGGACAGCCGGTAGGCCTTGTTTCCCCGGGCATCGACCGACACGCCGACAATCCGGCCCGGCATTGACCGTTTCCATTCGTCCTTGCAGGAAAAGAAGGCGGCATGGGGGCCGCCATAGCCCATCGGCACGCCAAAGCGCTGAGACGACCCCACGGCGATGTCGGCCCACATCGCGCCGGGTTCCTTGAGCATGCAGAGCGCCAGCAGGTCCGTCGCCACGATGGAAATCGCCTTTGCGCCATGAAGTGCGGCAATCTCGGTAGTGAAATCGCGCACATGGCCATGGGTGCCCGGATACTGAAAGATCGCGCCGAAGACTTTAGCGGGCTCCAACGCCTCGGGCGGGCCCACGATCACCTCAATCTCCAACGGCAGCGCGCGGGTCCGGATCACGGCGATGGTCTGGGGGTGGCACCCCTCATCCAC
>JANMDH010000430.1:0-5019 GCA_031376195.1 Gemmobacter sp.
GACGGCCTTTCAGCACAATCGGGTCCTGCGGTTTCAGCGCCTCAAAGATGGTGAACAACTGCGCCTTGGCCGCCCCGTCGTTCCATTCCCGGTCGCGCCGGAACAGATCGAGCAATTCGTCCACAGCCTCGTCCACCTTGCCTGCGGCGTGCAGGGCGAGGGCAAGGTCGAACCGGGCCTGCGGATCATCGGGATTGGCCGCCACAGCCGCCCGCAATTCGGTTTCGGGGCCTGCGTTTTGCGCCTGCCGCGCCAGTTCGATCTGGGCGCGTGCAGCCTCAATTTCCTTGGCCGTGCTGATTTTGGCAGGGGCGGCATCGGCAAAGGCCTGCGCCTGATCCAAAGCCCCGAGCGCCAGATGCGACCGGATCAAGCCTGCATAAGCCACGGCATTTTCCGGCTCTTCCCCGAGGATCGCGGCAAAGGTTTCGGCGGCATCGATGGCTGCGCCTTCGGCGAGCATGCCTTCGGCCGCGTCAATCGCGTCGGCCAGACCGCCGTCACCGCCAAGTGCTGCGGTTCGTTCGATGAATGCCTTTACCTCGGACCCCGCCACTGCGCCCTGAAACCCATCGACAGGCTTGCCCTGCCAGAAGGCATAAACGGTGGGAATCGACTGAATCTGCAACTGTGCTGCAATGCGCTGGTTCTGATCGACATCAATCTTGACCAGACGCACCTTGCCTTTGGCCGCCGTTACCGCCGACTCAAGCGCGGGGGTCAGGGTTTTGCAGGGGCCGCACCAGGGGGCCCAGAAATCCACGATTACGGGCACCTCGCGGCTGGCCTCGATCACATCGGCGAGGAACGTCGCCTCGGTTGCGTCTTTGATCAGCGGAGCCTGCGGTTCGGCCCCATCTGCTGGTTTGTCGCCCAGACTGAACATTTTGATCCTCATTCGGGATGATGGCGTTGCCCCTTATATGCGCAAAGGTGAGGGAAAGGCCAAGGGGGCCTTAGTCAAAAGGCCATACGGTCATCCAGCTTGAACGAGTCCTGCTGTAAGACAGTAACCATTGAAAAGGCGGGATGGACGGGGTTCAGCAAAACGTTTCTGTCGGGGGGGACAACATGACTTTTCACGCTGAGCGCCAGACTTTGGTGTGATCGTGCCCATTCATCCCCTGCCTTGCGCGCTTGTTCGGTTTCCAAGGGATAGAGCATATGGCGTTCCACCTGTTCGTCAGGAACCCACAACAGGGTCGCGACCAGCTTAGGAAACCTGCCTATGGTCCGTTCTTCCGGCAGAAGGTGGACAAAGGTTTCGACTACAGCGAGGGAAAGCGATGACGCCGTATAAACAACAGGTATTCCGGGGCTGTTCCAGCGGCCGCCAAACAATCGTGCCCCTTCGCCGTCCAAGCCGGGCGCATGCTCGATCCGCGATAGCCGCCACAGCTCCACCTAGCTGAACACCCCATGGGCGATCCGCCCAATAATCGTTTCCACCTCACGCGCGCCAAGTTCGGTGCAGGCCGCTTGCATCGCGGTGCGCCCACCCAGCATATGATGCGGGCCGCGCAAGAAAAAATCAGCATTGTCGTCATTTTCAAACAGGTCGCGGGCAGCCTTAACCACCCGCAGCAGCCGTGCGATGCCATCCGCCTCTTCGGGTTTCAGATTGTCGCCTGCGGCAATCCGGCGTTCCAGCGTCCGGTCCGGGATGATCATGCGGATGTCTTCGCGGCGCAAGCCTTGCGTTTCAAGACCCCGCACCACGCTGGCCGGAATACCTGCGGTGAGGGCCGCGTAGGTGAAGGCATGCGCCGATTCGGCGAATCCTGTCGTTGCTGGTTTTGCCATCGCTGAACCCCCGCCATTTGCCAGACAATACCACGGCAAATGGCGGGCGTCCTGCGAAAACGCGTAAAATCTTACAGATCGAATGTTGCGAAGACGGGGGCGTGGTCGCTTGGCCCGTCCCAGCCGCGCACGGTGCGCAGGATTCGGCTGCCTTGGCCCGCGCCGGAGATATCGGGGGTTGCCCAGATGTGATCCAGTCGGCGGCCCTTATCTGCGCCATCCCAGTCGGGTGAGCGGTAGGACCACCAGCTGTAGAGGCGTCCGTCAGGGATATTCAGGCGGGTGACGTCTGCCCAGGCCCCGGCGTCCATCACGGCGGTGAGATGATCAACCTCGACCGGCGTGTGGCTGACGATTTTCAGCAGGGCCTTGTGATCCCAGACATCATCGGGGCGGGGGGCGATGTTCAGATCGCCGACCAGAATCGCCTTGTCGGGCTTTTCCCAATGGAACCAATCGCGCATTTCGGTCAGGAAATCGAGCTTTTGGCCGAACTTCACATTTTCGTCCCGGTCCGGAATGTCGCCGCCTGCGGGCACGTAGAAATTGTGGATGGTGACACCGTTTTCCAGCCGGGCGGAAACATGCCGGGCGTGGCCCAGTCTGGCAAAATCCCGATCGCCCGCATCCATGATCGGCAGTTTGGAGATGATGGCGACACCGTTGTAGCCCTTTTGCCCGCGCGCCACCATGTAGCGATACCCCAGCGCCCTGAACTGATCGACAGGGATGTTTTCGACGGGGCTTTTGCATTCCTGCAGGCACAGGATGTCGGGGGCTTCTTCCGTCATCAGACGCGCGACCAGACCTTCGCGCAGGCGAACGGAATTGATGTTCCAGGTGGCAAGGGTGAAGGTCATGCGGCTGCTCCGGCTGCTGGGGGTCCTTTGCACCACGAAAAGGCCTGTCCGTCCACCCGTGCAAATGAAAACGCGCCCGGCCTTGCGGCGGGCGCGCGTGAGAGGGGGATCGGGGTGGATCAGTTGATCGTATACCCGGACGCGGCACACAGATCTGTGCTGTCCTCAATCACGTCGCCATCGGAGAACACCATCCGGAGGTCAAAAGCGCAGTTGTCCCCTGCCCCGGTGATCGTGACTTCGCCATTGGCACCGGACGGCAGAACCTGCCCGGCGAGGATGTTGTCTTCCCAGCTGGCCGCATCGGCGGACGAGGTGTAAAGTTCGACCAGATCAACGCCGGATTCGTTGGTGACGGTGAACACCAGATCCTGAGCCGCAACAGGCGCAGCAACGGCGAGCGCAACAATAGCGACGCCAGCCATACGCGCGAAACGAACCATCAAACTCTCCATCAGGCGGACAGTCCGCCAAGACCTGCGCAGGATGCGCTTGGGGGTAAGTTATGGTTTACACGTCCGTTTGCAAGGGGATGGCGGGTATCAGGCTGGCAAAATATTCCGGGTGTCGCGTTTGGAATGCCGACGTGGGACCGGCATTGCGCATGGTTTGGGTCGCGGACGGCAATGACCTGCGCGTTGAATAAAAAAAGACCGGGCACTAGGCCCGGCCAGGTCCAACAGGGAGGATGCCGTGCCATAACCCCGACACGACAAGGGGAACCTGCATCGATAACTCACGAAAAACGAAACCGTTCCATTCGATTGTTTTAGATTAGGCATCAATTCGGGCCAGAATAAGCCCGCAATAAAAAGATTTCAGGGCAGTTGTTTTTCAATCACGGCAGGATTTTGGCACGGCGGGATTTTGGCACGGCGGGATTTGGGATGGCGGGATTTGGGATGGCGGGCTTTTGGCACGGCGGGATTCGGGCAGCAGATTTCCGCGTTAAAAAAGGCCCGGGCGCGAAGCCCGGGCCAGTCCAACAGGGAGGATGCCATGTCATGACCCCGACATGGCAAGGGGGTGGGTTCAGGCGACCAGACGGTAGCCGCCGCTTTCCGTGACCAGCAGGCGCGCGTTTGAAGGATCGGGTTCGATCTTCTGGCGCAGGCGGTAAATGTGGGTTTCCAGCGTGTGGGTGGTGACGCCGGCGTTGTAGCCCCAAACCTCATGCAGCAGGACATCGCGGGCGACGACACCAGCACTGGCGCGGTAGAGGAATTTCAGGATGTTGGTTTCCTTTTCCGTCAGCCGGATCTTCTTTTCCTTTACGTCCAGGAGCATTTTCTGGGCAGGCTTGAAGGTATACGGGCCCAACTGGAAGACGGCATCTTCGGATTGTTCATGCTGGCGCAGTTGTGCGCGGATGCGGGCCAGCAGAACCGGAAACTTGAACGGTTTGGTGACATAATCATTGGCACCGGAATCCAGACCAAGGATGGTATCGGCATCGCTGTCGTGGCCCGTCAGCATCAGGATCGGGCTTTTGACCCCCTGCTTGCGCATGCGGCGGCAAAGTTCGCGGCCATCGGTGTCGGGCAGGCCGACATCCAGAATCACCAGATCGTAGTGACCGGCCTTGGCCTTTTCCATGCCGTCATGGCCATTCGCCGCCTCGAACACGTCGAAGTCTTCGGTCATGACCAGCTGTTCGCTGAGCGCTTCGCGCAGATCGTCATCGTCGTCGACCAGCAGAATTTTTCGCAAGGTTGCCATGGTTTCCTCCGTCGTTGTGATCCAGATGCGCCTTGGATTTTGATCCGGCAAGGCAGCGGAAAGAAACCTCACGCGGACGTGTCGAATGCGGGGGGTATGTTTCAATTTCCTGCAAGCATGGTTACACAGATGCCGTGATCGGAGGATGAATGACACTGCTGCCCAGCATATCCGAACGGCTGAACCGTGCGCGGGGTGATCTGCGGATGGGGTTGCCGGTTGTTCTGCGCGGCCCGGACGGGGCGGCGCTGATCGCGGCTGTCGAAACCCTGACGCCTGCGCGGCTGGCCGATCTGCGGGCGATGGGGTCAGCGGAACTGGCCATCACGGCACGGCGGGCGGAAACGTTGAAGGCGCGGGTCTATGACGGCGATCTGGCGCGGATCGCGCTGCCACCGGAGGCGGGGATGGACTGGCTGGCGGCGATGGCCGACCCAGCGGATGATTTGCGTGTGCCGATGAAGGGCCCGTTCCGGCATCTGCGGGAAGGGTCGGCAGACCTGCACCGGATGGCGATCATGCTGGCGAAATCGGCCTATCTGCTGCCTGCCGTGGTGGTGGTGCCGTTGACGGCGGCAGCCGTGTTTGCCGATCTGACAGTGATCCCTGTCGATCAGGTGGCGCCGGGCATCGGGCC